>NZ_LUNH01000026.1:0-40884 GCF_001628525.1 Aeromicrobium sp. REDSEA-S38_B2
CCTCCCTGTCCGGGTCGCCGTAGATTCTAATCCCAGGGATCTCCCTCATCCTGGACGCGGTCCACGAGGCGATGTCGTTGATGTGCTCGTGCACCTCTCTCATGTCAAACTGGTCGAGCCATTCGACAGCGGCCCCCCAGCCTATCGCCTCCGCGATTCGGGGTGTTCCGGTCTCGAACATAGCGTGGCCTTCCTGGAACGTCGAGCCCTCGGTCGAGACTCGCTTAATCATCGACCCGCCAGTCATGAACGGGGCCATCTCGGCCATCGCGTCGCGTCTGACGAGCAGGCAGCCTATGCCAGTGGGCCCAGCCATCTTGTGAGCAGATATGGCGACGAAGTCCGCCCCCAGTGAGTCGAAGTCGATTCTCTCGTGTGGGGCTCCCTGGGCGCAGTCTATGAGCCCCCGCGCGCCGGCGGCATGCGACATCTCGATGATATTCTCTATCGGATTGCGCACGCCCAGGACATTGCTGGTGTGGACGACGCAGACCAGAGAGGCGCCTTCGATAGCCACTTCGAAGGCATCCATGTCGAGAGTGAATGACGCGGTGTCGATGGGCACATACCTGACCTCGATACCGTTGTCGACGGACATCTGCTGCCAAGGAACGATGTCCGCGTGGTGCTCCATCTCGGTCAGGACGACGACGTCGCCCTCGCTGAGGTTCTCCCTCGCCCAGCCGTAGGCTGCCAGGTTGATCGCCTCGGTAGCCCCGCTGGTGTAGATCATCTGGTCGGGAGAGGTTCCGAAGTACGAGGATATTCGCTCCCTTGCGCCCTCCAGCGCCGTGGTCGCCTCGTCGGCGGTGGCCTCGTCCCCCGCGTCAGCGTCCGGCTCCTCGCGCGGAGGGCCCTCGGCGAGCAGCGTCTTGAAGGCTGCCTCGTCGAGGATGGGGACGCCGAGCTGCTCGGCCTTGTCGGCCTTGGAGCCGGGGTTGTCGCCGACGACGACGTAGTCGGTCTTCTTGCTCACCGACCCGGCGGCCTTGCCGCCGTGCTCGAGGATCGCCTCCTTGACGGAATCGCGGGTGAAGTCCTCGAGGGAGCCGGTGACGACGATCGTCAGCCCGTCGAGCGTGCCGCCGCCGGTGGACGCCGCGCCGGGACCCGGGTGGTCCGGTATCGCGAACCGGACGCCGGCCGCGCTCCAGCGGTCCAGGATCTCCTGGTGCCAGTCGACGGCGAGCCACTCCAGCAGCGAGTCGGCGATGATCGGGCCGACACCGTCGACCTGCGCGAGCGTGTCGCGGTCGGCCGCGCGGATCGCCTCGAGGGAGCCGAAGTACTGCGCCAGCGCCCGTGCTGCGACCGGGCCGACGTGGCGGATCGACAGTGCCACGAGCTGGCGCCAGAAGTCCTTCGTCTTGGCCTTCTCGAGCTCGTCGACCAGCGTGAGGGCCTGCGCCGACGGGTGCAGGACGCGGTGGTTCTTGCGCACGCCCGCGGCCCGACGCTCCGCGGGCGACGCGTCCTCGAAGCCGGGCGGGTAGGTGACCTCGACCCGCTGGAAGGGTGCACGTCGTACCGGCTCGCCCGTCCGCTCGTCGATGCGGGGCTCGCCGGTCTCGGCGTCGCGCACGACCACCTCGATCGGCACGAGCGTGTCGAGGTCGAGGTCGAACAGACCCGCCTCGCTACGCAAGGGCGGCTCCTCCGGCACCGTCGGCTGCGTGAGCGCGGCGGCCGTGACCTCGCCGAGCGCCTCGATGTCGAGCGCACCCCTCGACCCGACGTGCTCGACCCGGCCGCGCACCTGCGCCGGGCAGGTCTGCGCGTTCGGACAGCGCAGGTCGATGTCGCCCTCCTTCATGGGCCGCAGCGGGGTGCCGCACACCGGGCAGTCGTCGGGCATGACGAACTCGACCTCGCTGCCGTCGCGCAGCTCCGCGACCGGGCCGAGGACCTCGGGGATGACGTCGCCGGCCTTGCGCAGGACGACCGTGTCACCGATGAGCACGCCCTTCTGCCGGACGACGTCCTTGTTGTGCAGCGTGGCCTGCCGCACGACGCTGCCGGCGACCTGCGCCGGCTCCATGACGGCGAACGGCGTGGCCCGACCGGTGCGGCCCACGGAGACGACGATGTCGAGCAGGCGGGTGTGCACCTCCTCGGGCGGGAACTTGTAGGCGATCGCCCAGCGGGGCGCGCGACTCGTCTCGCCGAGCTCCGGGTGCAGCGCGAGCTCGTCGACCTTGACGACGACACCGTCGATCTCGTGCTCGATGGCGTGCCGGTCCTGGCCGAGCTCGGCGACGCGGGCGAGGAGGTCGTCGACGGAGTCGTAGACCCGCGAGTGCGGGCTGGTGGGCAGACCCCACGACCCGAGCAGGTCGTAGACCTCGCTCTGTGCCGCGACCGGCGGACGCTCCCACGCGCCGATGCCGTGCACGTAGAGGGACAGCGCCTCGATCCGCGCCTCCCCCGCCTCGCGCTCGAGCCCGTCCTTCTTGCCCAGCAGCTGGCGCAGGCCGCCGCTGGCCGCGTTGCGCGGGTTGGCGAACGCCGGGAAGCGTCGGGCGGCGGCGGCCTCGGCCCGGTCCTGCTCGACCCCTCGCCCGGTCATCTCGGCCACGACCCGCTCGCGCAGGTCGGCCTGGAGCGCGTTGAGCCGCTCGAACGCGGCGACCGCGATGAAGACCTCCCCGCGGACCTCGACGATCGGCGGGTGTCCCTCGCCGTCGAGCCGCCGCGGCACGCCGGGCAGCCGCACCGCGTTGGTGGTGACGTCCTCGCCGACCCTGCCGTCGCCGCGGGTCGCGGCGCTGACGAGCCGGCCGTGCTCGTAGCGCAAGGAGAGCGCCAGGCCGTCGATCTTGACCTCGGTGAGCCACCGGACGTCGCGCCCCGCCGAGGCACGCGTCTTCTCGCACCACGCGGTGAGCTCCTCGGGCGAGAAGACGTTGTCGAGGCTGAGCATGCGCTCGGCGTGCTCGACCGGCGCGAGCTCGGAGCTGCGGGCAGCGCCCACCGAGAGGGTCGGCGAGTCCTGACCCTGGACCTCGGGGTGCAGCCGCTCGAGCGCCTCGAGCCGGTGCATCCAGCCGTCGTAGGTCTGGTCGTCGACCCGGGAGTCGTCGTCGCCGTAGTACGCGTCGCGGGCCTCGTTGATGCGCTCGACGAGCTGCTCGGCCTCGGCACGCGCCTGGTCGAGGGTCAGGTCCAACGGGTTCTGCGGGGCCTCGGTCACGTCGTTCATCCTAGGACCGACCTCCGACGTCCACCCCTCGTCGACGAGCCGACGGACGCGCCGCGGGTGCGACGTCGGCAGCGACCTGACACGGTGGACGCATGAGCCCCCGACGCCTCGTCCCGATCGTCCTCGGAGCCCTGCTCGTCGTGGCGGGGCTCGTCGGGTTCTTCGTCCTCGACGGGCTCGCCGCCGACCTCGCGTGCGGGGTCGCCGTGGTGGTCGGCATCGCCGTGGTGCGTCTCGGGTCGCGGCCCGACCCTGACGAGATCGTCTAGCGCACCTCAGCGCGCCAGTCCCACGGCCTCCGCGAGCACGCGGCGGGCGAAGGCGGGCGACGCGCCCGCGAGACCGCAGGCCGGCGTGATCACGACGCGGTCGTGCCAGGCGTCCTCGCCGAACCCGAGCCGTCCGGTCCAGTCCTCGATCCGACGTCGGGACGCGGCCGGGTCGAACGCGACGTCGGTCGACGGCAGCGCCCCGACCCAGAGGTCCGTCCCTGCCTCGAAGGCCTCGGCCCAGGCATCCGCACCCCCGCCGGTGGCCGCCTCGACCAGGCCGAGGTCGAACGCGACGGCGTCGAAGCCGGCTCCGCGCAGCAGGGAGACGGGGACCGCGGGCGCGCAGCAGTGCGCCACCGGCATCGCCCCGGCGTCGCGGACGGCGTCGACGACGAGCCGCAGCAGCGCGTCGGCCTCGGGCAGGTCGACGGTGCGGTAGCGGCCGAAGCCGGACGACGTCGGCACCTGCGCGGCCAGCACCGCGGGCAGGGCCGGCTCGTCGACCTGCACCACGAGCGGCGAGCGCGGGAAGCGCCGACGCAGCGACGCCACGTGGTCGCCCACCCCCGACGCGAGCGCGTGCGCGAGGTCGCGCCGTGCCCCGTGGTCGGACAGGACCTTCTCGCCCCGCTGGAGCTCGACGGTCGCCGCCAACGTCCACGGTCCGGCCACCTGCTGCTTGACGGTGCCCTCCCGGTCCTGGGCGACCTCCTCGAGGACGTCGAGGTCCTGCGCGAGCAGGGAGCGGGCCCGACGGTGGTCGACCCCCGAGGCGTCGAGCAGACGCCACCCGGCGGGCTGGAGGTCGGCGCCCAGGCCGTCGAGCACGGCGAGCGACCTGCCGACCATCTGGGCGGCGACGCCACGCGCCGGGAGCTCGGGCACGAAGACGAGGTCGTCGAGCGTGCCGAGCACCATCGCGGCGCTCTCGGCGTAGTCCTCGCCGGGCAAGGAGCCGATGCCGGTCGCCCTCACCTGCCGTCCCCGACGCCGACCTCGACGCGCGACGTGGCCGTGATGGTGGCGGAGCCGACCACGCGGGTGCCCACGTAGACGACGACGGCCTGACCGGGCGCGATGCCCTCGGCGGGGTCGTGCAGCCGCACCCGGACGAGGCCGCCGTCGACCTCGACGACGGCGCGGTGCTCGGCGCCGTGGGCGCGCAGCTGCACGGTGCACTCGAGCGGACCGTCCGGCGCCGGGCCGCACCAGAGCGGGCGGTCGGCCTCCAGCACGTCGACGAGGAGACGCTCGCGCGGGCCCACCGTCACCGTGCCCGAGACCGGCTCGATGTCGAGCACGAAGCGCGGCTTGCCGTCGTCGGCCGGCACGCCCAGCCGCAGGCCCCGGCGCTGGCCGATCGTGTAGGCGTAGGCGCCGTCGTGCTCGCGCAGGACGGTGCCGTCCTCGTCGACGATCGTCCCGGGGCGGGGGCCGAGCCGCTCGGCGAGCCACCCGGCGTTGTCGCCGTCGGCGACGAAGCAGATGTCGTGGCTGTCGGGCTTCGTGGCCACCTGCAGGTCGCGACGGGCGGCCTCGGCGCGCACCTCGGTCTTGACCGAGCCCCCGAGCGGGAAGTGCGAGTGCCGGAGCTGCTCCTGCGTGAGCACGCCCAGCACGTAGCTCTGGTCCTTGCCCGCGTCCTGGGCCCGGTGGAGCTCGACGTCGCCGCTCGCCCCGGTCTCGAGGAGGGCGTAGTGGCCGGTGACGACGCCGTCGAAGCCCAGCGCGAGCGCGCGGTCGAGCACGGCGGCGAACTTGATCTTCTCGTTGCAGCGCAGGCACGGGTTCGGGGTGCGGCCGGCCGCGTACTCGGCGACGAAGTCGTCGACCACCTCGTCGGCGAACTCGGTGCTCATGTCCCACACGTAGAACGGGATGCCGAGCACGTCGGCGGCGCGGCGGGCGTCGCCGGCGTCCTCGATGGAACAGCAGCCCCGCGCACCGGAGCGGTACGACCGCGGGTTGCGGCTGAGCGCGAGGTGCACGCCGGTGACGTCGTGGCCGGCCTCGACCGCGCGCGCCGCGGCGACGGCGGAGTCGACCCCGCCCGACATGGCGGCGACGAGCCGTGCCATCAGCGTCCCCTGACGAGGGAGGCCGTGACGGCGCGATCGCGCACCTGCGGGAGCGCGGCGAGCAGCCGGTCGACGTCGGCCTCGGTGGAGGTGTGACCCAGGCTCAGCCGCAGCGACCCGCGGGCGGCGGCGTCGTCGTAGCCCATGGCGAGGAGCACGTGGCTGGGCTGCGGGACGCCCGCCTGGCAGGCCGAGCCCGTGGACACCTCGATGCCCTGGGCGTCGAGCAGCATGAGCATGGCGTCGCCCTCGCAGCCCGGGAACGTCACGTGGGCGATGTTCGGGAGCCGGTGCTGCGGACCGGGCTCCGGGTCGCCGTTGACGACGGCGTCGGGGACGGCCTGCAGGAGACCGGTGACCAGCCTCTGCCGCAGGCGCTCGATCCGCGCCGAGACCTCGGCCTGTCGCTCGACGGTGATCTCGAGCGCCCGCGCGAACGCGGCGATCAGCGCCACCCCGACGGTCCCGGAGCGCAGGTCGCGCTCCTGCCCGCCACCGTGGACGAGGGGCACGGGGGCCACCTCACGACGCACCAGCAGCGCACCCACCCCCACGGGCCCGCCGAGCTTGTGCGCGGTGACCGTCATGGCGTCGAGCCCGGAGGCGGCGAAGTCGAGCGGGAGGTAGCCGGCGGCCTGCACGGCGTCGCTGTGCACCGGGATCGCGTGCTCCTTCGCCAGCGCGACGACGTCGTCGACCGGCTGCACGGTCCCCATCTCGTTGTTGGCCCACATGGTCGTCACCACCGCGACCGACGCCGGGTCGGCCTCGATCTGCTCGCGCAGCCGCTCCACGACGACCCGTCCCTGTCGGTCGACGGGGGTCGTGTCGATGCGGGCACCCTCGTGGGCGGCCAGCCACGTGACGGGGTCGAGCAGGGCGTGGTGCTCGATCGAGCTGAACAGCACGCGGTCGCGGGCGGGATCGACGTCGCGTCGGGCCCAGTACAGGCCCTTGATGGCCAGGTTGTTCGCCTCGGTTCCCCCGGAGGTGAACACGACCTCGGACGGGCGGGCGCCGAGGCACTCCGCGATCACCTCGCGCGACTCCTCCACGACCCGCCGCGCGGCGCGGCCCGAGGCGTGCAGGCTCGACGCGTTGCCCGTGCGGGCCAGCTGCTCGGTGAGCACCTGCGCGGCCTCGGGGTGCATCGGCGTGGTGGCCGCGTGGTCGAGGTAGACCACGGAAGCCGGCGCGCTGTTCTCGGACGTCATGACGTCACCAGGGTAGACCGGCGCGCCACCGCGTCGTCGCGCGCTGGCGGCGACGTCGCGCTCACCGCCCGCAGACGTCGGCCAGCGCCCGCGCCGCGTCGGTGAGCTGCTCGTCGGTCACCGAGCGCCCGAAGGTGAAGCGCACCGCCGTCTGCGCCACCTCCGACGGCACTCCCATGGCCACCAGCACGTGGCTCGGCTCGTCGCTGCCGGCGTGGCACGCCGACCCGCTGGAGCACACCACACCGCGGCGCTCGAGGTCGAGCAGCACCGACTCGCCCGACCGTCCGGGGAGCACGAACGACGCGTGCCCCGGGAGACGACGCACCGGGTGTCCCGTCAGTGCGGCGCCCGGGACCGACTCCAGCACCGCCGCGACGAAGCGGTCGCGCCGCGCCGCCACCTCCGCCGCCGACGTGCCGGCCGAGCGCGTGAGCCGCAGCGCAGCCGCGAGACCGACGGCACCCGCCACGTCCTCGGTGCCGGAGCGTCGACCGCCCTGCTGGCCGCCGCCGTGGACGAGCGGCTCGACGCGCACGCCCCGACGCACCCACAGCATCCCGACGCCCTTCGGTCCGCCGAGCTTGTGCGCCGAGAGGCTGAGCGCCTGGACGCCGAGCACTCCGACGTCGAGCGTCAGCCCGTCGTGGTCGGGCCAGGCCGCCGACTGGACCGCGTCGGTGTGGAACGGGACCCCGTGTCGCGCCGCCACCTCCGCCAGCGCGGCGACCGGCTGGACGGTGCCGACCTCGTTGCTGGCGTGCTGCACGCTCACCACGGTCGTGTCGTCGCGCAGCACCGCAGCCAGGTGGCCGGGGTCGACGAGACCGTCGCCGTCGACCTCGAGCTCGGTGACGTCGTAGCCGATGCGGCCGAGCCAGCGGGCCGACTCCAGGACCGCCGGGTGCTCGACGGCGCTCACGACCACGTGGCGTCCCCGCGGCTGGGCGAGTGCGATGCCCTTGACGGCCGTGTTCGCCGCCTCGGTCCCCCCAGAGGTGAACGTGACCTCGCCGGCGCGCGCACCGAGAGCCTCGGCGACGTCGGCGCGCGCCTGCTCCAGGCCGGCACGGGCGGCGTCGCCGATCTCGTGGTGGCTCGACGGGTTCCCGAACGCCGGACCGAGGTAGGGGCCCATGGCGGCGAGCACGTCGCGGCGCAGCGGCGTGGTGGCCGCCTCGTCGAGGTAGATCACGTCGCCGGTCCCGCCACCTGCGACCCGGCACCTCCGGCCCCGCCGACCTCGACGTCGAGCCCGAGGTCGAGCGCGCGGACGGAGTGGGTCAGGGCACCGACGCTGATCACGTCGACGCCGGCGCGCGCCACCTCGCCGACGGTCTCGAGCGTGATGCCGCCGCTCGCCTCGACGATCGCGCGACCCGCGACGAGCGCGACCCCCGCCCGCAGCTCGTCGGGCGTGAAGTTGTCGAGCATGATCGTGTCGACACCGCCGGCCAGCACGGCCTCCACCTGGTCGAGACGGTCGACCTCGACCTCGACGTGGGTCGTGTGCGGCAGCTGCTCGCGCGCCTGACGGATCGCGGCGGTCACGTCGTCGACGAGCGCGAGGTGGTTGTCCTTCGCCATCACGGCGTCGGAGAGCGAGAAGCGGTGGTTGCGCCCGCCACCGCAGCGGACCGCGTGCCGCTCCAGCGCCCGCAGCCCGGGCGTGGTCTTGCGGGTGTCGACGATCCGGACGCCCGTCCCCTCGACCGCCTCGACGTACCGGGCCGTGAGGGTCGCGATGCCGCACAGGCGCTGGACGAGGTTGAGGGCCACGCGCTCCCCGCGCAGCACGGCCCGTGCGGGGCCCACGACGGTCGCCAGGACGTCACCCGCGGCGAACGGTTCGGCGTCGGCGCGCAGGACCTCGACCACGACCGCCGGGTCGACCGCGGCGAACGTCTCGACGAGCACGTCGCCGCCGGCCATGACGCCGGCCTCGCGGGCCACGACCGACGCTCGGGCAACGGCGGTCGCCGGCACGAACACCTCCGACGTGAGGTCGCCGGACGGCGCGTCCTCGTCGAGGGCGAGGTCGACGACACGTCGCACCTGGCGTCGGGTCAGCACGCGGCACCTGCCGTCGCCCCGACTCGACGCGGAGCGGTGGTCCGGGCGAGCACCACGGCACTGTGCCGGGCCACCGGCCCCGGAGCGGGAGCGTCGATGCGGAAGTGACCACCGCGCGACTCCCGACGCTCCAGCGCCGAGACGACCAGCGCCCGCGCAACGGTGCGCAGGTTGGCGTCCTCGACCGCCTTCACGTCACCACCCGAGGGGACGCTCGTGTCGACCCGCTGCAGGGTCTCCACCGCGTGCCGCAGTCCGACCTCGTCGCGCCGCAGCCCGGCCGTGTCCCACAGCAGCCGCTGCAGGTCGGTCCGGATGAGCGGCAACGGGTCGTCGGTGTCCGCGGGAGGCACGAGGACGGGTGCCGCCCAGCTCTCGTCGACGTCGTCGGCCGCACGCGGCGCGGCCACCGCGGCCTCGACCACCCGCCGTCCGTACACCGCCCCCTCGAGCAGCGAGTTCGACGCGAGCCGGTTGGCTCCGTGCAGCCCGTTGCAGGCGACCTCGCCGACGGCCAGCAGACCCGGCAACGACGTGCGTCCCCAGAGGTCGGTCCGCACGCCGCCCATGAAGTAGTGGGCTGCCGGGGCGACGGGGACCGGCTCGCGGCCCCAGTCGAGCCCGAACGAGCGCACCGACGCGTCGATGGTCGGGAAGCGGCGGGCGAGGAAGTCGGCCCCGAGGGCGGTGGCGTCGAGCAGCACCGGCGCACCGCCCTGGCGAGCCATCTGCTCCGCGATCCCCCGCGCCACGACGTCACGAGGGGCGAGCTCGGCGTCGGGGTGGACGTCGAACATGAACCGGTGGCCGTCCGCGGCGCGCAGGACGGCACCCTCCCCCCGCACGGCCTCGGACACGAGCGGGCTGCCCGGGACCGCGAGGGCGGTCGGGTGGAACTGGTAGAGCTCGAGGTCGGCGGCGACCGCACCCGCACGCAGCGCCATCGCCAGGCCGTCGCCCGTAGCGACGGCGGGGTTGGTCGTGTACGGGTAGAGCTGCCCTGCTCCCCCGGTGGCGAGCACCACCTGGTCACCGTTCAGCACCGTGCCGTCGAGGAGCACGACGCCCCTGACGACGCCCCCGTCGACGACGAGGTCGACGGCCATCGTCCGCTCGCGCACGTCGACGTCGCTCGCGCGCACCCTCTCGACCAGGGCGTCGGAGATGGCCGCACCCGTCGCGTCGCCACCGGCGTGCAGGATCCGCCCGTGGGAGTGGGCGGCCTCCAGGCCCCGGGCCAGCTCGCCCTGGTGCACGTCGAAGCGCACTCCGCGCCGCACGAGGGCGGCGACCGCGTCGGGACCAGCGGCGCAGAGCACCTGCACGGCCGCCTCGTCCGACAGCCCGGCACCGGCGGCCAGCGTGTCGGCCACGTGCGACGCGACGCTGTCGGCGGGGTCGGTGACCACCGCCACGCCGCCCTGCGCCCAGCTGGTGTTGCTGGTGACGAGGTCGGCCTTCGTGAGCAGCGTGACCCGCACCCCGGGACGAGCTGCCGCCTCCAGCGCCGCGGTGAGTCCGGCGACGCCGCTGCCGACGACGACCACGTGCCTCACGTCAGGCACCCCTCCCCGAGACGGGGACCGGGGAGGCGTCCTTCGGTCGCGCGGCGAGCATGCGCTCCAGGGCGACCTTGGCGTCGCGCGCGACGTCGTCGGGCACGACGATCTCGTTGCGCACCTCCCCCTCGAGCAACCCGTCGAGCACCCAGGCGAGGTAGCCCGGGTGGATCCGGTACATCGTCGAGCAGGGGCACACGACGGGGTCGAGGCAGAAGATCGTGCGGTCGGGGTGCTCCGCCGCGAGCCGGTTCACGAGGTTGACCTCGGTGCCGATGGCGATGACGTCGCCGGGCTGGCTGGCCGCTACGTACTTGCGGATGAGGTCCGTCGAGCCGGCCGCGTCGGCAGCGTCGACGACCGGCATCGGGCACTCGGGGTGCACGACCACCTTGACGCCGGGGTGCTCCGCGCGCGCCTGCTCGATCTGCGCGACGGTGAACCGCTTGTGCACTGAGCAGAAGCCGTGCCACAGCAGCACCTGCGCGTCGTGCAGCTGCTCCTCGGTGTTGCCCCCGAGCGGCTTGCGCGGGTTCCACATCGGCATGCGGTCCAGCGGCACGCCCAGGGCCTTGGCCGTGTTGCGGCCGAGGTGCTGGTCGGGGAAGAAGAGCACGCGGTGCGCCCGCTCGAACGCCCACTCCAGCACCGTGGCGGCGTTCGACGACGTGCAGACGATGCCGCCGTGCCGGCCGCAGAACGCCTTGAGGGCGGCCGAGGAGTTCATGTAGGTGACCGGCAGGACCGGCACCTTGCCGTCGGCGTCGGGACCCATGCCCGTGACGGGGTCGGCGTAGACGCGCTCGAGCTCCTCCCACGCCGTCTCGACCGACTCCTCGTCGGCCATGTCGGCCATGGAGCAGCCGGCGGCCAGGTTGGGCAGGATCACGTGCTGCTCCGGCCGCGCGAGGATGTCGGCGGTCTCGGCCATGAAGTGCACGCCGCAGAAGACGATGGTCTCGGCGTCGGGGCGGGTGAGCGCGGCGTTGGCGAGCTGGAAGGAGTCGCCCACGAAGTCGGCGTGCTGCACGACCTCGTCGCGCTGGTAGAAGTGCCCGAGCACGACGAGCCGGTCGCCGAGCGCCTCCTTCGCCGCGCGGATCCGCTCGTGCAGGTCGGCGTCGTCCATCCGCTGGTAGGCCACGGGCAGCTGGCCGGGACGCACCACCGGCTCGGGCACGACGTCGTCCTCGGACGCCCCGGGGCCGTAGCCCGGCACGAGGTCGAAGAGCCACGGGCCCTCGGCGAGCTCGGCGTCGCACGTGTCGCCGGGCCGTGCGGTGACGACGTCGTGGACGGAGCCGGTGGGGACGGGACCGGTGGACAGGGTGCTGGTCATCGGATCTCCTCGGGGAGAGCCGCGCGCCGGTACAGCGCGGGCGGACGGTGGCTCGTGCCGGTGAGGTAGGAGCCGGTGGCGGTGACGGTCCCGCTCGCCAGGACCTGGCGGCGGAAGTTGGCGGGGTCGAGCGAGCGATCGAGCACGGCCTCGTGCACGGCGCGCAGGTCGGCCAGCGTGAACTCGGGCGTGACGAAGGCGAACGCGATCGGCGAGTACGTGATCTTGGCCCGCAGACGCGCCAGGGCGTAGCGGAGGATCGTGTCGTGGTCGAAGGCGAGCCCGCGCACGTCGTCGGCGACGAACCACTCGACGTTCTCGCCGTCGGTGGCCCGGGCGTCCTCGTCGGGTCGCACCAGCGCCCAGTAGACGATCGAGACCACGCGGTCCTCGGGCGAGCGGTCGACCGCGCCGAAGGAGTAGAGCTGCTCGAGGTGTCGCGGCGCCAGGCCGGTGGTGCGCTCGAGCGTGTGGCGCGCCGAGGCCGCGAGGTCCTCGTCGGGGCGCAGCGGGCCGCCCGGGAGGGCCCAACGCCCCTCGTACGGCTCGCGGATGCGGCGCACGAGCGGCAGCCACAGGGTCGTACGGCCCGTCGTGGGGTGCGGGCGCAGCGCGAAGATGACCGTGGACACCGCCAGGCTGACCTGGCCGGTGTCGGTCTCGACGTCGGTGCGCATCGCCACTCCCTTCGGGTTGACCTGACCTTAACCCCACCTTCTGGTCGGCTCAACTCGAAGTGCGGCGCATCTCACCCCTCGGGCACCGGCCAGGATGGGGGTCATGCAGATCCGCCGCCTGACCGAGGCCGACGAGGACGTCATGCGACGCCAGTTCACCGAGGCGTTCGGCGCCTTCGACCCGCCGGAGCCGCCCGTCCCCCTCATCGTCGCCGGCAAGCGCTGGTGGGGGGCGGAGGTCGACGGGCGCATCGTCGCGACGGCGCTGGACCGCGAGTACGCGTCGTGGTTCGGCGGTGTCCGCGTGCCGACGGCGGGGATCGGCGGGGTCACGGTCGCGCCCGAGCACCGCGGAGCCGGTCTGCTCCGTCCGCTGTTCACGGCCATGCTGGCCGAGGCCCGGGAGCGTGGCGCGCTGGTCTCGACGCTGTACGCCACCGCGCCCGCGCTCTACCGGCGGTTCGGGTTCGAGACGGTCTCCTCGCTCGACGACGTGCGTCTGCCGACCCATGCGCTCGCCGTGGGCGGCAGCACCCCCGTGCGGCGGGCCACCTCGGCCGACGACGACGCGATCCGCGCCGTACACGACCGCGCGGCGGCCCGCGAGAACGGTCCGCTCGCGCGCACCGGACCGCTCTTCACGGAGTCGCCGACCCTGCGCGTCAGCGGGGTGAGCGTCGCCGAGCGCGAGGGCGAGGTCATCGGCTACGTGTCGTGGGACCGCGGCCGCGGGTACGGCGCCGAGGGCGAGCTGGTGGTCGGGCAGCTGATGGCCGACGACGCCGACGCGCTGCGCTCCCTGCTGAGCCTGCTGTCGACGTTCGCGTCGGTCACCCCGACCGTCCGGATCCGCACCAGCGGCGTGCCGCCGTGGCAGCACCTGCTGCGCGCGGCGCACCCGGAGACGGTCTCGTCGGCCCCCTACGCGCTGGCGGTGCTCGACCCGGCCGCCCTCGGTCTGCCGCGCGTGCACCCCGGCATCGACACCCGCCTCCCGTTCTCCGTCGACGGGCGCTCCTTCACCCTCGTGGTCGCCGACGGCTCCGGGCACGTCGAGCCCGCGGGCACGTCGGCGGGCGGCCGCACGTTCACGCGCGGTGGCCTGGCGCTGACGTTCGCCGGCGCGGCGACCTCGGCCACCCTGCGCTCGCTGGGCCACGTCGGAGGCGACCCCGCCGACGACGTCACGTGGGACCTGCTGTTCACGCGCGGCCCGGTGACGGTGCACGACTACTTCTGACGCTCAGCGGAAGTCGCGCGACCGGTGCCGTCCGATCGCGGTCGCCGTCTCGGGGTAGAGGGTCTCGATCCGCTCGATCCGCTCCGCCCGCAGGTTCGTGGCGCCCTCGACGTTCTCGACGATCCCCCGCACGACCACGCCGGCCGCGTTCTGCAGCACCCGGCGGTGCTGCTCCCAGACGTCGGCGAACACCACCACGTTGAGCATCCCCGTCTCGTCCTCCAGGTTGAGGAACGTGACGCCCGACGCCGTGTACGGACGCTGCTTGTGGGTGATGAGCCCGGCCACCCGGATCCGCCGACCCGTGCCGAGCGACGCGCACTCCTGCACCGCGCGGACCTCCTCGCGCACCAGCAGGGGACGCAGGTGCACGAACGGGTGGTCGGTGGGCGAGATGCGCGTGGCCCACAGGTCGGCCGTGGTCAGCTCGACGTCGCTCATGCCCGGCAGCATCGGCGGCGGTGCCTGCACGGCCGTGCCCTCCAGCAGGTCGGGCGCGTCGGTGTAGCCCGCGTTCCACAGCGCCTGGCGTCTGCTGAGGCCGAACACGTCGAACGCCCCTGCCGTGGCCAGGGCCTCCATCTGCGCCACCGACAACCGCGTGCGGCGCACCACGTCGGCCATGTCGGTGAACGCACGCTCCGCCCGGGCCGCCACGACGCGCTCGGCGTCGGCCTGCCCGATGCCCTGCACCTCCGTGAGCCCCAGCCGCACCGCGTGGTGGCCGTCGCGCCGGTGCTCGGCCAGCCGGGCCTGCAGCACGTCGCGGTCCTGCGTGTCGTCGAAGTCGCCCGTCGGGGGCTGCTCACGGTGGGTGCAGGTGTCGAGCCCGGTCGGGGTCCCGGCCCCCTGGCCCGCGACGAGGAGCTCCAGGTCGGCGTGGACCTGGGAACGGGCGATGCAGGGTCGGCGGACCTCCACCCCGTGCCGGCGGGCGTCGGCGGTGAGCGACTGCGGGGAGTAGAAGCCCATCGGCTGCGAGCGCAGCAGCGCCGCCAGGAACGCCGCCGGGGCGTGCAGCTTCAGCCAGCTGCTCGCGTACACCAGCAGCCCGAAGCTGAGCGCGTGGCTCTCGGCGAACCCGAAGTTCGCGAACGCCTGGATCCGCTCGTAGATCCCGTCGGCGGTCTCCCCCGTGATGCCGTGGCGCTGCATGCCGGCGTACAGGGTCTCGCGCAGGCGCTCGATCCGCTCCGTCCCGCGCTTGGAGCCCATCGCCCGCCGCAGCAGGTCGGCGTCGTCACCCGTGCAGTCGCCCACCGTCATCGCGATCTGCATGAGCTGCTCCTGGAACAGCGGTACGCCCATCGTGCGCTCCAGCACCGGCTTCAGCAGCGGGTGGATGTGGTCGACCGGCTCCTTGCCCAGTCGGCGACGGATGTACGGGTGCACCGCCCCGCCCTGGATGGGGCCCGGGCGGATGAGGGCGATCTCGATGACGAGGTCGTAGTACGAGCGCGGCCGAAGACGCGGCAGGGTGCCGATCTGGGCCCGGCTCTCGACCTGGAACACGCCCACCGAGTCCGCCAGGCAGAGCATGTCGAAGACTCCGCGCTCCTCCTTCGGGATCGACGCGAGGTCCCACCGCTCCCCCGTGTGCTCGGCCAGCAGGTCGAACGTGTGCTGGATCGCCCCGAGCATCCCGAGGCCGAGCAGGTCGAACTTGACCAGCCCCATCCACGCGCAGTCGTCCTTGTCCCACTGCAGCACGGTGCGCTTGTCCATGCGGGCCCGCTCGATCGGCACCACCTCGCCCACCGGCCGCTCGGTGAGCACCATGCCACCGGAGTGGATGCCCAGGTGGCGAGGCGTCTTCAGCAGCTGCTCGGCGAGCTCGCGCACCAGCGGCGGCAGGGGGTGGTCCTCGGCCGTCTCGACGGCCCGCCACGACTCGATGCCCTTGCTCCACGCGTCCTGCTGACCCACCGAGTAGCCCAGCGCCTTGGCGACGTCGCGCACCGCCGACCGCGGCTGGTAGCTGATCACGTTGGCCACCTGCGCGGCGTTGCGCCGGCCGAACTGGTCGTAGACCCACTGGATGATCTCCTCCCGGCGGTCGGCGTCGAAGTCGACGTCGATGTCGGGCTCCTCGTCGCGGGTGGCGGCCAGGAAGCGCTCGAACGGCAGGTCGTAGAGCATCGAGTCGACCGCCGTGATGCGCAGCGCGTAGCAGACCGCGGAGTTCGCGGCCGAGCCGCGACCCTGGCACAGGATCCCGCGACGTCGGGCCTCGGCGACGATGTCGTGGACGATGAGGAAGTAGCCGCAGAAGCCCTTCGCCTCGATGACGGCCAGCTCCCGCTGCAGCCGTTCCTCGGCGCGGTCGCGGTCGTGCGCGTAGAGCTCGTCGGCACCCCGGCGCACCAGCTCGCGCAGGTACTCCATCGGCGTGTACCCGGCGGGCACCTCGGTCTGCGGCAGCCGCGGGGCCGCTCGCCGCAGGTCGAACGCCGCGGCCCGGGCGACGTCGACCGAGCGCGCCACCGCACCGGGGTACCGGCCGAACCGGGCCTGCATCTCCGCGCCCGAGCGCAGGTACGCCTGGCCCGAGGCCGCCAGCCAGCCGTCCATGTCGGTGAGGCTGCGGCGGGCCCGGACGGCTGCCATCGCCTGGGCCAGCCGGGTGCGTCCCGGGGTCGCCGCGTGCACGTTGCCGGTGGCCACCACGGGCAGGTGGTGCTCGGCGGCCAGCCCCGCCAGCACGTCGTTCACGGTGGAGTCGGTCGGCCCGCCGTGGTGGGTGAGCTCGACGTCGACCGCGTCGGCGCCGAACAGGTCGACCAGACGGCGCAGTGCGCGGGACGCGTCGGCCGGGCCGCCGGTGGCGAGCGCCTGGCGCACGAAGCCCTTGCGGCAGCCGGTGAGCACGTGCCAGTGCCCGCGGCCCTGCTCGGCCAGCTGCTCGAGGTCGTAGACCGGTCGGCCCTTCTCGTCGCCGGCCAGCTGCGCCTCGGTGATGGCGGAGGCCAGCCGGTGGTAGCCCTCCACACCGCGGGCGAGCACGAGCAGGTGGCTGCCCTCGGGGTCGGGCACCCCCTGCTGCGGTGCCGTGAGGCCGAGCGACAGCTCCGCGCCGAAGACCGTCGGCAGGCCCAGCTCCTGTGCCGCCTCGGCGAAGCGGGCCACACCGTAGAAGCCGTCGTGGTCGGTCAGGGCCAGCGCCTCCAGCCCGAGGTCGACGGCCTGCTCGACCAGGACCTCGGGGGCGCTGGCGCCGTCGAGGAAGCTGAAGTCGCTGTGGCAGTGCAGCTCGGCGTACGGCACGGTCGGCGCCTGGTCCGCGCCGTCCTGCCACCGGCCGCCACCGTCCGTGGCGTCGGGAGCCCGGTAGCGCGCGCGCTTACGGCTGAACGCGGGACCGTCCCCGCCATCGGGGAAGCGACCGTCGACGGGGTCGGGTGCCAGGTCCTCGGTGCCGGGCACCGGGCCGCGCCGGTCGGCACGCCGGTCCTGCGGGAGGGCGTGCGCCGGACGTCCGGAGAGCCGCGCCTCGAGCTCGCGCCAGGTGACGTCGGGGTTGTTCCAGCCCATCAGCGCCTCCCCCTCCCCCGCTGAGCGTGACGTTTGCGGGGTGCGGACGCGCTCACGGCCCCGCGAACGTCACGCTTAGCGGGGAGGGGGGGCGTGAGGCGGTCAGTCATAGCGCGCCTCGGTCCACCAGGTGCCGTTCTCGACGACCATGAGCCAGGCGGTCCCGTCGACACCGACCACCTGGAAGCGGGCCACCCGACGGGCGGCGGCCTCGTCCCACCAGAGCTCGTCGACGGGCCAGGGACCGGCCCACGACGCGACGGGACGCCACTGCTCGTCGCCCGTGGCGCGGAACCGCACCGGCTCGCAGCTGATCGCCCCGCGGCCGTCGACGCCGACCACCCGGTCGCCCGGTCCGACGACCTGGGCCGGCCTCGGGGCGGCGTACACGGTGGCCGGCGCCGGCGGCGGCACCGACCCGGGCCACGGGGCACCGACCGCCCGGGCCGGCTGCGCCTGCTCGCCCCACGTCGTCAGCAGGCGGCGGGCAGCCGGTGCCCGACCACCCTGGACCTGGGCCGCGAGCACCCCGTCGTGCCCGACCAGACCCTGCACCCGGGCGATCCCCCGCTCGACGCGCTCGTCGTCGGCAGCCCGGGTGCCGGCCCCGAACAGCACCGGGGCGTGCTCGCCGACGGGCGCGACCGTCTCGGGCACCAGCCGCACGCCGCCGACCGGTCCGGGCAGCACCGTGCCCTGCAGCTGCCAGCGCACCCGGTCGACGACGTCGACGGCACCGAACCAGCGCGGGTGCGCCCAGCGTCGGGTGGAGGCGACGACACCGTCGACCTCGACCTCGATCCCGAGGGCGGTGCACACGACACCGCGCTCGGCCAGGCGGGCGACGAACCGCTCGGCCACCGAGCGCAGGCTGAACGCGACGGTCTCGGAGCTGGAGACCGGCGGCTCGAGCGCGAGCACGCCGCTCAGCTCGGGCGGCACGTCGCGGCGCGCGAGCAGCCGGGGATCCTGCCCCGAGGCGAGCCGGTGGAGCAGACCACCGTGCGCCCCGAACCGGGTGTGGACGTCGGAGGGCCGCAGCGCCGCCAGGTGCGCGAGGGTGGTCAGGCCCATGCGGCGCAGCAGGCTGACCACGTCGGGCGACTCGAGCACCTCGACCGGGAGCGGGGCCAGGAAGGCGGCGTCGGTGCCGGGCTCGACGACGTGGACGTCCTGCGGGGCAGCCCGGCGGGCGGCCTGCTCCGCGGCGAACAGGGTGTCGGCGACGCCGAGCCGCACGTCCCACACCGCGAGCGAGACGACGCGCTCGGCGACGACGGCCGCCGCCTGCTCCTCCCCGCCGTAGAAGCGGGCCGGCACGGGCAGCGCGCACAGCCCGGGACGCAACGGCGTGACCGCGGGGCTGAGCTCCTCGACGCCGAGCAGCACCTCCTCGAACGAGCGTGCCTCGACGTCGGGACGGTGGTCGGCCAGGTGCAGCTCGGGGCAGCGCGCCTGGGCGTCGCGACGACGCATGCCCCGCCGCACCCCCTCGACCCGCGCGGCGTGGTTGCACGCGAGCACCTGGCCGCCCTCGAGCACGGCACCGGGCTCGTCGCGCGGCAGGTCGGGCAGGGCGGCCCGCACCGGCCAGTCGGGGCACCACACCACGAGGGTCCTCATCCGGCGCTCCGCACGACCGCGGGCTCACGCCGGCGCACGGGTGCGACGTCGGGGCGAGCCTGCTGCACGGTGAGGTCGGCCGCGGGCAGCAGCAGGTCCCGGGTGCGGCGCGGTGCCGCGCCGCGGTGGAGCGCGACCGTGACCTCCCGCGAGCGCAGGTGCCCGTCGCCGGCGCCCGGGCCTGCCCAGCGGGCGGTCTCGAGGGTGAGCCGGGCGTCGCAGCGCGGCCAGTCGCCCCACGGGACGAGCACGCAGCCCTGCTTGCGCAGCCGGGCCCCGAGGCGGGACGCGTCGCCCTCGCCGACCGCCGCGGACGGGCGGACGACCACGAGACCCACCACGTCGACGAGCGCGGCCGTGACCTCCAGCCAGCGGTCCTGCGGGTCGGGCACCAGCACCGTGCGGTGCGGGTCGACGCCCATCGCGACCGCAGCCTCGACCCCCAGGTCGGGTGCGCCGACCACCGCGCACCACGTGCCGGCCGCCGACGGACCGGCCATGAGCAGCAGGGCCAGGCTGGCCGAGTCGACGCCGTACACCCCTCCGGTCTCCAGGCTCAGCAGACCCTCGAGGGCCGCGTGCGTGGGCACCGACTGGCGGGCAGGAGCGCCCTGCATCCGCTCGACCTCGCGTCGCAGCTCGGCGACGACCTCGAGGGCGGGACGGGCGGTGGACACCCCACCATGATCGAACAGATGTTCGAACGAGTCAACTGGATCGACGCACCCCGCGCCCGGTCAGCCGGGCGCGGGGCGAGCCTCAGACGTCGTCGCCGGCCTCCACCACGCCGAGCGGGATCGACCCGCCCGGGATGGCGTCGAGGAGCATGCGCGTGTAGTCCTCGCGGGGGTTCTCGAACACCTCGGACACGGTCGACTGCTCGACGACCTTGCCGTTCTGCATCACCAGCACGTTGTCGGCGATCTGCCGCACGACCGCGAGGTCGTGGGTGATGAACAGGTAGGACAGGCCCAGCTCGCTCTGCAGCTCGTTCAGCAGCGTCAGGATCTGCGCCTGCACCAGCACGTCGAGCGCCGAGACGGCCTCGTCGCAGATGACGACCTCCGGGTCGAGCGCGAGGGCTCGGGCGATCGCCACGCGCTGGCGCTGGCCGCCCGAGAGCTCGTTCGGGTAGCGCGTCATGACCGAGGCCGGCAGTGACACCTTGTCGAGCAGGTCGCGGATCTTGGCCTCGCGCTCCTTGGCCGTGCCGACGCCGTGCAGCCGCAGCGGCTCCTCGATCGAGCGGTAGATGGAGTACATCGGGTCCAGCGAGGCGTACGGGTTCTGGAACACCGGCTGCATCTGGCGCCGCAGCGCGAGCTGCTGGTCCTTCTTGCGCAGGGTCGTGATGTCGACGCCGTCGAACTCGACGCTGCCGCTGGTCGCGTCGAGCAGACCGAGGACCATACGGGCCACGGTCGACTTGCCCGACCCCGACTCGCCGACGATCGCGGTGGTCGTGCCGCGCTCGAGCTGGAAGGAGACCTGGTCGACCGCCGTGAAGTCGGTCGACTGCCCCGGCCGGCTGCCGCGGATCTTGAAGACCTTGGTGAGGTCCTTGGCCTCGATGATCGTGCCGCGGCCCTCCCCCAGCTCGTCGTCGTGGGTCGCGACCTCGGCGGCGATCTCGGCCGCCGTCTGCACGGCCTGCTCACGGACCTCGGCGCGGGCCTCCACCGACGAGAGCCGCTGCGAGGCGAGCGACGGTGCCGAGCTGACGAGCCGCTTGCTGTACGGGTGCTGGGGGTCCTGCAGGATCTCCAGCGCCGGCCCGGACTCCACGACCTGCCCGCGGTACATGACCACGAGGTGGTCGGCCCGCTCGGCCGCCAGCCCGAGGTCGTGGGTGATGAGCAGGACCGCGAAGCCCAGCTCGTCGGTGAGCCGGTCGAGGTGGTCGAGGATCTGCTTCTGGACCGTCACGTCGAGCGCCGACGTGGGCTCGTCGGCGATGAGCAGCTTCGGCCGCGCGGCCAGGCCCATCGCGATGAGCGCACGCTGGCGCATGCCGCCGGAGAACTCGTGCGGGTACTGCTGGGCCCGACGGGCCGCGTCGGGCAGTCCGGCCTCCTCGAGCAGCTCGACGACGCGGGCGTCGGCGGCCTTGCCCTTGGCGACGCCGTTGGCCTCGAGCGACTCCTTGATCTGCGTGCCCACACGCCACAGCGGGTTGAGGTTCGACATCGGGTCCTGCGGCACGAGGCCGATGGACGAGCCGCGCAGGGCGACGATGTCGGACTTCTTCGCGTGCGCGATGTCCTGGCCCTCGAAGAGGATCTGGCCACCGGTGATCCGTCCGGTGCCGGGCAGCAGGTCGATGATGGCGTGCGCCGTCGTCGACTTGCCCGAGCCGGACTCTCCCACGATCGCGACGGTCTGACCGGGGTAGACCGACAGGTTGGCGCCGATGACGGCGGGCACCACGGTCTTCTTGTCGGCCGCGAAGCCCACGTGGAGGTCCTTGACCTCCAGCAGCGGCTGGTCGGGGTTCAGGTCGCGGCTCATCGCTTCTTGGCCTTCGGGTCGAGGGCGTCGCGCACGGCGTCGCCGAGGAGGATGAAGCTGAACACGGTGAGCGCCAGCGCTCCGGCCGGCCAGAACATGGTGCCCAGCCGCTGCCCGGCCCGCACCTGGTTCTGGGAGGCCGCGATGTCGTTGCCCCAGGACACGATGCTGGTCGGCAGCCCGAGGCCGAGGAACGACAGCGTCGCCTCTGCCACGATGAACACACCGAGCGAGACCGTCGCCGTGACGATCACGGGAGCCAGGGAGTTCGGCACGACGTGGCGGAGCAGGTTGCGCCGCGGCGTGGCACCGAGCGCACGCGCGGCGTCGACGAACTCCTGCTGCTTGGTCTCGATGACGGCACCGCGGGCGATACGCGTCACCTGGGGCCAGCCGAAGAGTCCCAGGGCGAGCACGATCGCGAGGACCGACCCCCAGAAGCCACGGTCGGGCCAGACGTTGTTGAGCGCCGACAGCAGCACGATCGCGGCCAGCAGCAGCGGGATGGCGTAGAAGATGTCGCCGACGCGGGAGATGAGCGTGTCGAAGATGCCGCCGTAGAAGCCGGCGACGGCACCCGTCACGAGGCCGAGCAGGGCGACGATGAGCGTCGTGAAGACGCCGACGGCGACCGAGGCGCGTGCCCCGTAGATGACGCGCGAGTACACGTCGCAGCCCTGGCGGTCGAAGCCGAGCGGATGACCGGGCGAGGAGACCGCCAGGCTCTTGCCGGGCTGGCAGAAGCTGGGGTCGTTGCTCGTGAACAGGCCCGGCACCGCGATGACCACGGCCAGGAACACGAGGAGCACGGCCGAGACCCAGAACAGCGGGTTCTTGCGCAGCTGCTTCCACGCCTCCTTCCACTGGCTCTCCGGCGGGGCCGTGGTGTCGAGTGCGCCGACGTCGTGCAGCGGGGTGTCCTCCAGGCGGGCGAGGTAGCGCTCCTGCCCGGGACGGATCTTCGAGCGACGGCCGTCAGGCATAGCGGATCCTCGGGTCGAGCCAGGCGTAGAGCAGGTCCACGACAAGGCTGGTGAGCACGTAGACGAGCACCATGATGGTGACCACCGAGACGATGGTCGGGGTCTCGCCGCGTCGGACGGCCTGGAAGGCCAGGTTGCCGACGCCGGGGACGTTGAAGATGCCCTCGGTCACGACCGCGCCGGCCATCAGGCCGCCCAGGTCGGCGCCGAGGAACGTCACGACGGGGATGAGGGAGTTGCGCAGCACGTGGCGGCGGTTGACCTGCCCGTCGGGCAGACCCTTGGCCCGGGCCGTGCGCACGTGGTCGGCGGTGAGGTTCTCGATCACCGACGTGCGGGTCAGGCGCAGCACGTAGGCGAACGACACGAGACCGAGGACGATGGCCGGCAGCAGCAGCTCACGGAACGTCGCCTGCGAGCTGACGAGCGCCGGCAGCGCCCCGAGCTTGATGCCGACGATCAGCTGCAGCACGAAGCCGAAGACGAAGATCGGGACGGCGATGACGAGCAGCGACACCACGAGCATCGTGGAGTCGAACAGCTTGCCGCGGCGCATGCCCGCGTAGAAGCCGGCAGCCACGCCGAGCACGGCCTCGATGACGAGGGCCATGAAGGCCAGCTTGATGGTCACGGGGAACGCGCGCTGGACGAGGTCGATCACCGGCTGGCCGCTGAACGACGTGCCGAAGTCGAGGGTCACCGCGCCCTTGAGGAACAACAGCCACTGCACCAGGAACGGCTTGTCGAAGTTGTACTGCTCGCGCAGCGCCTGGTAGGTGCCCTCGGGCACGGGCTTGTCGCCGAACAGCGCGACGATGGGATCACCTGGTCGCAGGAACACCATCGCGTAGATGAGCAGCGTCGCTCCGAGGATCACCGGGATCGCTTGGAGGAGACGCTTACCGACGTACCACCACATGGGCAGGACTCCTTGTCTGAAGGGGGCGGCGGTGCCGCGACCCGTCCCGACGATACGCCGGGGCACGAGGCACCACCGAGGGACCCGGACGCACCTGTGGGGCAACACCTGAGGTGTTGCCCCACGGGTGGTCGTGCGGGCGCCGGAGCTACTTCTTGGTGATGAGGTGCAGCTCGGGCTGGTTCTGCCAGTTGAACTCGACGTTCTCGACGTTCTTCGAGGCGGCGGCAGCCACGTTCGAGTACCACAGCGGGATGGCCGGCAGGTCCTTGAAGAGGACCTCCTGGGCCTGCGACTGCAGCTCGTAGCGCTTGTCCTCGTCGGGCTCGCCGGCGATCTTCGTCATGAGGTCGTCGAACTCCTTGGAGGAGTAGTCGCCGTCGTTGGACCCGGCCTTGGTCTGGTACAGCGGGGCCAGGTAGTTGAAGATCGACGGGTAGTCAGGCTGCCAACCGGTGCGGAAGGCCGTCTTGATCGTGCGGTTCGTGACGTCGGAGCGCAGCTCGTCGAACGTGGCGTAGGCCTGGCCCTTGGCGTCGATGCCGAGGTTGTTCTTGAGCTGGTTCGCGATCGCGTCGACCCACTCCTTGTTGCCGGCGCCGTCACCGTTGTAGGCGATGACGAACGAGCCCTTGAACGGGGCGATGTCGTCGGCCTGGGCCCACAGCTTCTTGGCCTCGTCGGCGTCGAAGGTCAGCACGTCGCTGCCCGGGATGTCCTTATCGAAGCCCGGCATGACGGGCGCGGAGAAGTCCACGGCCGGCGTGCGGGTGTCGTCGAAGATGTTCTTGGTGATCTCGGGGCGGTTGATGGCCTTGGAGATCGCCTGACGACGCAGACGGCCCTCGTCGTTGGTGCCGAAGCCGGGCAGTCGCTCGGGGATGGTGACCGAGCCGAAGACTGAGCCGGGCTCGGAGATGGCCTGGACCGAGCTGTCGTCCTGGAAGGTCGACAGGGCGCTCGGGGGCACGGCGTCGAGGACGTCGAGGTCACCGGTCTGGACGGCGGTGTACGCCGTGTCCGGGTTCGTGAAGAACTTCAGCGTGACGCCGCCGTTCTTGGGCTTGCGGACGCCGTCGTACTCCTCGTTCGGGACGAGCTTGATCTGGACGTCGTGCTCCCAGGCACCCTTGCCGTCCATCTTGTACGGGCCGTTGCCGATCGGGTCCTCGCCGTAGGCCTTGATGTCCTCGAACGCGGACTCGGGCAGCGGGTAGAACGCCGAGTAGCCCAGACGCGCCGGGAAGTCGGCCTCGGCCTGGTTGAGCTCGATCGTGAAGGTCTTGTCGTCGACGACCTTGAGGCCCTCGAGCGTCTTGGCCGTCGGCTTCTCGGCCTGGACGGCGTCGAAGCCCTTGATCGGGTAGAAGAAGTAGCTGTTGAGCTGCTTGTTGGTGCTGAGCGCGCCGTAGTTCCACGCGTCGACGAACGACTTCGCGGTGACCGGCGTGCCGTCGGAGAACTTCCAGTCCTTCAGCTTCACGGTCCAGGTGACGTTGTCGTCGGACTCGATCGACTCCGCGACCTCGTTCACGCTCGAGCCGTCCTTCTGGTACGAGACCAGACCGGCGAAGAGCAGGTCGACGGCGCGACCGCCACCGGTCTCGTTCGTCGACGTGGGGACGAGCGGGTTCTGGGGCTCGGTGCTGAAGTTGGTGATCACCGAGTCGGTGGACCCGGAGTCGTCACCGCCTCCACCGCAGGCCGCCAGGACGAGGCTGCCCGCGGCGAGCAGGGCTACGCCCGCGACGCGAGTACGTCGGGAGAGACGCATGGATTCCTCCTGTGAAGATGGGTGCACGCAGTCGCGTGCGCCCCTATTGCTATCACCGGCGGACGGGCCTTCGACAGGCCTCGGAGGGGACTTCACCAACTTGCAACCTGATCAGGATGGGCCATGATGCGTGGCTCTCACGGGCCATGGACGCACGAGGGGCCCCGGACCGTGCGGTCCGGGGCCCCTCGTGGTGGAGCGGGTGGTGATCAGCCCTTGCGCGACTTCGCGGCCTCGGTGGCCTGCGGCAGGACCGTCTTGAGGTCGCCGACGACGCCGAAGTCGACGAGCTCGAAGATCGGAGCCTCCTCGTCCTTGTTGACGGCGACGATCGTCTTCGACGTCTGCATGCCGGCGCGGTGCTGGATGGCACCGGAGATGCCGTTGGCGACGTACAGCTGCGGCGAGACCGTCTTGCCGGTCTGGCCGACCTGGAAGCTGTGCGGGTACCAGCCGGAGTCGACGGCGGCGCGCGAGGCGCCCACGGCGGCACCGAGGGTGTCGGCGAAGGCCTCAACCTCGGAGAAGTCGCCGCCGGTGCCACGGCCGCCGGAGACGACGATCGCGGCCTCGGTCAGCTCGGGACGACCCGAGGCGGCCTTCTCCTTGGTGGAGACGATCTTGGCGCCCTTGGCGGCGTCGGAGACGTCGACCGAGACGGCCTCGACCGTGCCGGCGCCCGAGGCGGCCTCGGGGGCCACGGAGTTCGGCTTGACGGCGATGACCGGGATGCCCTTGGTCACCTGGGCGTCGACCGTGAAGTTGCCGGCGAAGACCGACTGCGTCGTGGTCACGGTGTCACCGTCGACCGACACGTCGACGGCGTCGGTGATGAGGCCCGACTCGGTCTTGAGCGCGACACGGGCCGCGATCTCCTTGCCCTCCGTGGTGGAGGGCACGAGCACCGCGGCGGCGGAGGCGTCGGTGACGATCTTGGTGAGCGCCTCGGCCTTGGGGCCGACGAGGTACTCGCCGTAGACGGCGTCGTCGAGCTGGTAGACCTTCTCCGCGCCGTGCTCGGCCAGCGAGGCCGGGACGTCGGCGCCGAAGACGACGGCCGACGGCTCGCCGATCTTGCGGGCGATCGTGAGGAGCTCGAGGCTGGGCTTGGTGGCGTTGCCGTCGACGACGTCGACGAGCACGATGACTTCGGACATCTCTCTACTCCTGCTCAGACGAACTTCTTGGAGGCGAGGAACTCGACGAGCTTCGTGCCGCCGTCGCCCTCGTCGGTGATGATCTCGCCGGCCGTGCGCGGGGGACGCGGCTCGGTGGTGACGACCTTGGTCCAGGCGGCGTCGAGGCCGACCTCGGACGCGTCGACGCCGAGGTCGGACAGGTCCCACTCCTCGACCGGCTTCTTCTTGGCGGCCATGATGCCCTTGAAGGACGGGTAGCGGGCCTCGCCGGTCTGGTCGGTGACGCTCACGACGAGCTTGCCGGAGCCCTGGATCTCCTGCGTGGCGACGTCACCGTCACGCTTGATCGTGACGCTGTCGCCGTCGACGCTGATCTCGCCGCCGAGGGTGACCGCGGGCAGGCCGAGGCGCTCGGCGACCAGGGTCGGGACGACGCCCATGCCGCCGTCGGTCGAGGCCATGCCGAAGAACACGAAGTCGTACTCGAGCTTCTCGAGCGCCTTCGCCAGCACGAGCGAGGTCGCGAAGGCGTCGGAGCCGGCGATCGCGTCGTCGTTCACGTGCACGCCCTTGTCCGCGCCCATCTGCAGGGCCTTGCGGACGGCGTCGGCGGCGTCGTCGGGGCCGACGGTCAGGACGGTGACCTCGCCGTCACCCTCCTCGACGACCTTGAGCGCCTGCTCGACGGCGTACTCGTCGAGCTCGGAGAGCAGTCCGTCGACGTTCTCACGGTCGACGGTGTTGTCGGACGAGTCGAAGGTGCGGTCGGCCGTGGCATCCGGCACGTACTTCACCGCGACGACGATGTTGGTCACGAGGACCCTCCTGTGGTCGGGGACGCGGCGTTCTACGCCGCGCTGTCGGGGACGTCCACCTTCCCACGTGGTGCTCCACGAGGTGAGGGCAGCCTTGCACGCAAGGTTACCGGCGAGTTACATACCGGGGCCAGGCGCGTCACCCATGGTATAGGTCACACGTCCGGGACACCTGTCGTCGCAGGCCTCGCGGGTCAGGATCGAGCGGGCCGGTGCAGGAGCGACGGGGCGAGCACGCCGACCGCCAGGTAGGCGACCGATCCCCCGCCGTAGGCCACGAACGACTCCTTCGCGGCGGCGTTCTCGCCGCTGAAGGAGACGAGCCCGCGCAGCGGCTGCGTGAGCGGGTCGGCGACGGTCGCGACCGACTGCAGCACGCCCGTCGACGGGTCGAACCCGAACGCCACGAGCAGCGCCGCGAGCGCGAGCGTGACCGACGCGACCAGGCCGAGGACGCCCAGCACCACGCCGACCAGTCCGACGACGCGACGGGCGGTCGACGGACCCTCCTGCGGGACCGAGGGCGGCTCGGGCACGTCGTCGGTGCCGGAGTCGTCACGACGCGCCACGGCCGCGGCGGCCTTCGCGCGGCGACGCTCGACGCGGTCCGCGCGACGCGCACGCGACGGTCGCTCCGTCGGCGTCGCCTCGACGGACGCGCCGTCGGTCGCGGCTTCGACCTCGGTGCCGGCCCCGGCCTCGGCGTCGCTCTCGGTGTCGGTGTCGGTGTCGGTGTCGGTGTCGGGGCGACGATCCGTCGCGGCGGGTGCGACGGGCTCGTCGACGGGCGGCTCGGCACGGTGGCTGCCGGGCGGGGTGGCCAGCGCGGCCCTCGCGGCCGCCTTGCTCTCCGCGCGACGGCGCGCCTTGGCCTGGGCGGCCTCCTCGGCGAGCCGCTTGCTCTCGGCACGCTCCTGCTCGCGCTCCTCGGCCTCGGCCGCCGACTGCTCGGCCTCCAGCTGCTTGACCTCCTCAGCCCATACCCGTTCGCGCTCGCGCTCCGCGGCAGCCTCCTCGCGGGCGCGGGCGCGCTCCTCGCGGGCGCGCTGCTTCTCGGCCTTCGCCTCCGCACGTCGCTGTGCACGCTCACGCTTCGCGGCGTCGCGGCGGGCCGCCTTGGCCTCCCGCGAGCCGGGTGCGGGGTCGGTCTCGGGTCGGCGCTCGGGCGTGTCGAGGGCTGCCTCGGCCCTCGCCAGCGGATCCGGGCGCGGACCGCCGTGGGTCGCCGCGATCCACGCGAGAGAGCCGGGCACGAGGTCCTCGTAGGAGCGCGTCACGCCGGGCGTCTGCGCCGGCGCGGCAGCATCGTCCGACGCAGGCGCGTCTGCCGGCACCGCAGCGTCGGACGACGTGTCACCATCGCCGTCCGCCTGCGCGGACGGCGCGTCCAGACCGGCGACGATGGCGCCGGCCGTCAGGTACTCAGGATCGCCGGATGACCCTTTTTTTGGTCGGGGGGACGGCTGCCCCGGGTCCGTCGCTCACCTCCGACGAGGCGTCGGGACCGACCTGGCTGGACGGCTCGTCGGCCGTCGACCTCTCCTCGACGAACTCCGCCACGGCGGGTGGCTCGAGCTCCGCGAAGCTCGGCACCTGCTTGGCCGACTGGTTCGCCGCGACGATGTGCGCCTGGGCGACGCGTTCGGCCTCCGCCTCAGCGGCCGCCACCCACTGCATCGCGGTGGCCTCGGCCTCGGCCAGCTTCTCCTCGGCCGCCGAGCGTGCCGCAGCAACGGCCTGCGTCAGACGCTCCTGCGCGTCGAGCTTGGCGCGCTGCACGACGCGGTCGGCCTCGGCGCGCGCCTCCTCGATGCGGCGCTGGGCGTCCTGCTCGGCCCGTTCGCCCACGGCTCGTGCCTCGGACTCGGCCTGGGCGATCCGGGCTGACGCCTGCTCCTCGGCCTCGGCGAGCTTCCGCTCGGCCTCGACACGGGCCTGCTCGGCCTCCTCCGCCTGACGACGCGCCGCCTCCTCACGCGCGGCGGCTGCCGCCCGCGCTGCGTCGGCAGCCTCGGCGGCCACGCGCTCGGCCTCGGCCTGCGCCGTCCGCACGCGCTCCTCCGACACCCGCTCGGCCTCGGCCAGCTTGGCCGAGGCCTGGTTGCGCTCGTCCTCGGCCTGCCGGGCGAGCTCGGCCGCCTCCGCGGTGACCCGCTCGACGTGAGCCCGTGCCTCGTCGCGCTCGCGCGCCAGCTCGGCCGCAGCCTGCTCGTGGCGCTCGGCGGCCTCCGACGCCAGCCGCTCGGCCTCGACCTCCTGGGCGTACTTCTCGGCCTCGGCCTTGGCGACAGCGACGTGCTGGGCGGACGTGCGCTCGGCGTCGGCGACGACCTTCTCGGCCTCCAGTCGCACCTGCTCGAGCTTCGCCTCGGCCTCGGCACGCTCCTTCTCGAGCTGCTGCAGGGCCGCCTCGCGGTCCTGGCGAGCGGCCTCGGCCAGCTTCTGGGCCTCGGCGCGTGCCTCGCTGATGCGGCGCTCCGCGTCCTGCTCGGCTGCGGCCAGGCGCCGCTGCGCGGCGTCCTCGGCATCGCGCTCACCCTGGGCGAGACGCTCGGCGGCGGTGCGCGCCGCCTCCTCCTCGGCCTCGGCGATGCGGCGCTCGGCCTCTGCCTTCGCCTCGTCGAGACGCTCCTGCGCGGCGCGCTCGGCCTCCGCGCGGGCCGCCTCGACCCGGGCGTCGGCCTCCTGCTGCAGCTGCTCGATCTTGGCGGCGGCGGCCTGCCGCTCGCGCTCGATCTCGACCGTGACGCGCTCGGCCTCGGCACGCGCCGCACGCACGCGCTCCTCGGCGGCCTGCTCGGCCGCCCGGAGCCGACCCTGCAGCACCTCGCGCTGCTCGGCCTCGTCGGCGCGGATCCGTGCGGCGACCTCGGCGCGCTCGCGTGCGGCCTCCTCCATGAGACGGGCGGCCTCGGCGCGGGCGGCGCTCACGCGCTGCTGCGCGGCGGCGCTGGCCGCGGCGAGCTTCTCGGCGAACGTGCTGGGCGCCGGAGCCTGCGCGGCCTGGTCGTCCTCGGCGGGCTGCTCCGACGTCACGGGGGTCTCCTCGGCCTGGGGGCCCTCGTCGTCCGACGGGACCGAGGCGGCCTCCGTCGTCTCCTGCTCGGAGGTCTCGTCCTGGGGTGCAGGCTGCTCGGCCTGCTCGGCGGCAATGCGCTCGGCCTCGGCCTGCTCCGCAGCAGCACGCTCGGCCTCGGCCTGCTCGGCAGCAGCGCGGTCAGCCTCAGCCTGCTCCGCCGCTGCGCGGTCAGCCTCAGCCTGCTCGGCAGCTGCGCGCTCGGCCTCAGCCTCGGCCTCAGCCTGCTCGGCCGCTGCACGCTCGGCCTCAGCCTGCTCCGCCGCTGCACGCTCGGCCTCTGCCTCGGCGTCGGCGGTGGAGGCGGTCTCGGGCTCGGCGAGGGAGGCGGCCGTGGGGGGCGCCCAGCGGCGCGTTCCCGCGGAGACGGCGACCTCGCGCGTCTCGTCCTCGGTGTCCTCGACCGCGGGCAGCGTCTGCGTCGCGTCGGACAGCGCCGCGTCGATGTGCTCGTCGTCGGCCGACGGCGTCGTCGTCGCCTCGACGGCCGGCTGCTCGGCCGTGGCGGAGACGTCCGCCACGGGCGTGCTTGCCTCAGGCGTGCTCGACTCAGGCGTGCTCGACTCAGGCGTGCTCGACTCGGGCGTGCTCGACTCGGGCGCGATCCGCTCCTGCGGCGCGACGGGCTGCGGCTCGGGCTCGCTCGCCTGCGCGGCCGCGCGCTCCTGGGCCTCGATGGCTTCCTCGGCCGCCTTCAGCGCGGGCTCCGGCTCGTCACCGTCGCGTCGGCCCCGGCGCGAGGCGTTGAACGCTCGGGCGGCGTTGCGCTCGGCGCGTCGCTTCTCGGCAGCCATCTGGCGCGCGGCACGCTGAGCTGCCCGCTTGGCCCGTCGGTCGTCCGGCGCACCGCGTCGCGCATCGTCCGCGGCGGCCTCGGTGTCGCCACCGGACTGCTCCAACATCTCGGCAGCCACCTTCAGCGGATCGGCGCGTCGACGCTCCTGCGGCTGGTTCGAACCTGAGTCGGTCATGACTACCCTTCTCGCGAGCACGGCGGCACGTCGCAGCACAGTATGCCCCATGCGTCCCTGGTGCCACAGGTGTTCCGTGGCGATGTCGAGGCGTGAGACCTCGGACCCGTCGTGAGGTCTCCCCCGCCTCGGTGGTCCGCCAGGTCACGACCCACTGAACGTGGCCTTCCCGGGACCGTTCTCGACGAAGGAGTCCATGCCGGCGCGGCGGTCGTCGGTGGCGAACAGCCCCGTGAACTCGATCCGCTCGATCTCCAGCCCGGTCTGCAGGTCCGTCTCGAGACCGCGGTCGACCGCACTCTTGGCCGCCCGCAGCGCGAGGGCCGGTCCTCCGACGAAGCCACGCGCCCACGCGACGGCTGCGTCGAGCACCTCCTCCGCGGGGAGGACGCGGTCGACGAGACCGATCCGCAGCGCCTCCTGCGCGTCGACGAAGCGACCCGTGAAGATGAGGTCCTTCGCGACCGACGGCCCCACGAGCCGCGCGAGCCTCTGGGTGCCTCCCGCGCCGGGGATGATGCCGAGCAGGATCTCGGGCTGCCCGAGCTTGGCGTTCTCCGCCGCGAACCGCAGGTCGGTGGAGAGCGCGAGCTCGCAGCCCCCGCCGAGGGCGAAGCCGGTGATCACGGAGACCGTCGGCTTGCCGATGGCGGCGACCGCGCGCGTGAACTCCTGCAGGAGATGACCGTGGCGCACCATCTCCTGGTACGACATCGCGGCCATCTCCTTCACGTCGGCACCGGCCGCGAACACCTTCGGTCCGCCGTGCAGCACGACCGCAGCGACGTCGTCGCGCGTGTCCACCTCCCGCGCCACCTCGACCAGCTCGCGCTGGACCTGCGCGTCGAGCGCGTTCATGGGCGGGCGGACGAGCTGGACGAGGGCGACGCCGTCGGTCACCTCGAGCTGGACGAGCTGGGTCACGCTGGTTCCTTCCGTCGGGCCGGCGTCGTGACGCCGACCACAGGGCCGTGGCCGTGAGCATAGGAGGAGAGCCACCTGCTCCGACGCGCGGGTGAACAGGGTGCGGACCGCCTCCGAGCCACTAGCGTGTCCCCATGGTCGCTCGGGTCCCGGTGCTGGAAGTCCGTCCGTGCCTCGACCGCGGGCGGTTCCCGGCGAAGGTGGTCCCCGGCGAACCACTGACCGTCGAGGCGCTCGTGCTGCCCGACACGGTCGACGTCGGCGCCGCGGTCGTGCTCACCGCGCCCGACGGCAAGCGACGCGACCCGGTGCCCATGCGGCACCTCGGCGACCACGTCTGGTCCGCCACGGTGACGGCCGACGCGGTGGGCGCGTGGACCTACCACGTGGAGAGCTGGCAGGAGTCCCTGCGCACGTGGGCGGGCCGGGTCGTGACCGACATCGACCACGGGGCCGACCCCGAGACGGTGCTCGCCCAGGGCAGTGCGCTCGTGCTCGCGCTCGGCAACGAGGACCCAGCAGCGCTCGAGGTGGGCGACGACCTCCTCGACACCACGACACCGGCCCACGAGCGGCTCGCCGAGGGACTGGCCTACGTGGCGTCCCTGCCCGAGCACCTGGGCCGGGCCGACGTCGGCTCGACCGAGCCGCTCCCCCTGCGCGTCGACCCCGAGCGCGCCCTCGTCGGGGCCTGGTACCGCCTGGCGCCCTCCACGCCCGACGGCACGCTCGCCGACGCCACCGCACGCCTCGACGACGTCGCCGCCCTGGGCTTCGACGTCGTCCGCCTCCCGCCGCTGCACCCCACGCGCGGTCGCCCGTGGCACTCCGCTCCCGTCGTCGGGGGGCACCTCGACGTCGATCCGCGGCTCGGCACCGTCGCCGACCTCGACGCCCTCGTGCAGCGGGCCCACCGGGTCGGGCTCGAGGTGGCCCTGGAGCTGACGTGGACGGTCGCGCCCGGTCACCCGTGGCTCGAGCAGCACGCCGGCTGGTTCGTCCCGACCGGGGACGACACCTGGCGGCTGGATCCCGATGCCGAGCCGGCCGGCGTGCTCGGTCTGGTGCTCGAGACGCTCGTCGGCTGGGCCGACCGTGGCGTCGGCGCCTTCGTGGTCCGGGACGCGCACCACTGGCCGCTCGGGCTGTGGGAGCACGTGCTGCGCGAGCTGGCCGCGGCAGCACCCGACGTGCTCCTGCTGTCGGAGGGCGACGCGAGCCCCGCGCAGGCTCACGCCCTGGCGCTCGTCGGGTTCCACCAGACGACGCCGGCGCTGCACGACGCCCTCGGCCTCGCCGACGTCGAGGACGTCCTGGCGGGCGTGGGCCGCGGGTCGGTCACGCGGACGCACCTCGTGGCCGCGCCCGGCGGCGGACGGGCCTCGACCCTGGACGACGGCGGCGCCGCCACGCGGTGCGCGTGGGCGGCGGTCGCCGCGCTGGGCAGCCCGGCCTGGGAGACGAGCAGCACCCTGGAGGAGGTCGACGGGCCGAGCTCGGAGCCCGAGCCCGACGTGGCGACGTTCCTCGGTCGCCTCAACGAGCTGCGTCGTGCGCACCCCGCCCTGCGTCGTCGACGCGGCCTCGTGCTGCACCGCGTCCACCACGCCGGTGTGCTCGCGTTCAGCCGGAGCGACGGCGAGGACGCGCTGCTCGTCGTCGTCGACCTGTTCCCCGCCTTCCCCAAGTCCGTGGGCGTGCCGGACGCGCTCGGCGCGCCCGGGGAACGGCTGCAGGACGAGCTGGACGGCACCTGGCACACCCTCGACGCCCTCACGCTCGACCCGGCGCACCCCGTGCGCGTGCTGACCGCACGCCGCTGAGCGCAGCCGTCCACGCGCCGGACCCCGCTGCGTCCCGGTGACCGGCCGCGTACGGTGACGACGTGACCGCCATCCTGCGTGACGACGACCTCCACCTCGAGCCGACGAGCGGCGCGGACGGCCTGCGCGGCTGGTCCGTGGTCGTCGGCGGGGAGCGCCGCGGCACGATCGCCCTGCTCGACGAGGGACGCGGCACCGGCTCCGTGCGCTGGAACACCGGCACCGGCGAGCAGTCGCTGGGCCTGGCCGTGCGCGCCCTGCGCCTGGTGCTCGCGCACGCGTTCGACGACCTCGCGCTCCAGAGGGTCGAGGCACGTGTCCCGGTCGAGCGCACCGGCGACGTCCGCGCGGCGTCGATCAGCGGGCTGCGACGCGAGGGCATCGCCAGGGGTGCCGGCGACTCCCCCGACCGCGCCCTGCTCGCCCGGCTGCGCGACGACCCGCCGGCCGACAGCCGCGACGGCTTCATCGCGCTGCTGAACGCCGGTCTGCCGACGAAGCGGGTCATCTCGCAGGGCGTCCTGCGCGACGGCGAGGGTCGGGTGCTGCTCTGCCAGCTCACCTACAAGCAGGAGTGGGACCTGCCCGGCGGTGTCGTGGAGGTCGGCGAGTCGCCCTCGGAGGGGCTCGTCCGCGAGCTGGAGGAGGAGCTCGGCCTCACCCTGACCGTCCACGGTCTGCTCACCGTGAACTGGCTCCCGGCCTGGCGCGGGTGGGACGACGCCTGCGTCTTCGTGTTCGACCTGGGCGTGGCCGACGCCTCGCTCGTCGACACCATGGCGCTGCAGCCGACGGAGATCGCCGGGGTGCACTGGTGCGACGCCGACACCGTCCGCACGCGCGCGACTGCTGCCGCGACCGAGCTGCTGGAGGCTCTCGCCGGGGGTGACGTCCCGCCCTACCGGGAGGCGCCGCTCGCCCCCGAGCCGCCGGTCGTCTGAGTCCTCAGGGCCCCTCGGCCTCCACCACGCCCCCGTACTGGCCGATGACGCGGGGGCGCCCCGACCCGCCGGGGATCTCGACCAGCACCTGGTGCAGGTAGCGCAGACGCCCGGACGAGGAGACCCCCGACTCCAGCAGCGCCTTCTGCGGCGAGTCGTCCGGCCAGGTCACCTGGATGCCGTCGCGCACGCGGTAGGAGTCGACCCGCTCGAGGGTGGCGAAGACGAGCGCTCCGCCGTCGGCGGTCCGCAGCGCGTGGGTGACCTTCTCGGCCTTCCACGTCTGGGCGAAGCGGACGCCGTCGAGCGCGGCGTTGCGTCGCGCCGCGGTGCGCATCTGCGCACGGAAGTCGTCGTTCTCGATCGTCCGCGCCGCTGCCGTCGACGGGTCCTCGAGAGCGGCGGCGTAGCGGTCGGCGGCCTGCTGCGGCGACATGCTCATGCCTGTGGCGCTGCGAGGGTCGACCGTCAGCGCCGCGCCGTCGCGCTCCCGCAGGTCGGGCAGACGCGTGCTCAGCACCGTCTCGGGGCTTGCCACGAGGAACCAGGGGTCGACGGCCGACCCGCGCTCGAAGACCTGCACGCGGTTGACCTTCGCAGCCTGGTCGCGCACCTCGACGACGAACCAGAGCGGGTAGGCAGTGAACCGAGGCACCGCGAGCCGCTCGACCTGGTCGGAGGTGCCGTCGGACCCCACGCCGCGCGAGAGGCGCTGCGCGACGTCGAAGGACCCGGTGTCGATCGCGAGCACCGCGCCGCTCTCGACCGTCGACAGCGGCTTGGGGTCGAGCAGCTTCGCGGCCGCCTCCCGGACCTGGTCGTAGCGGCTCAGCACCTGCTCCACCCCAGCGCGGTCGATCGGGACCGTCGACGCGGGTCGGTCGTCGCGGGGGCGCGGCACGGTGCAGGACGTCAGGACCAGCACGCAGGCCAGCAGCACCACGACCGGTGCGGACCGTCGGCTCATCGGTCCCGCCTCTCGTCGTCCGCCGAGCGCTCGTCCGCCGGCTCGTCGTCGGCGAGCTCGTAGTCGGCGAGCTCCTCCTCGGACACCTCGTGCTCCACGCCGTCCTCGTCGACGAACACGTAGACGACCGCCGGGGGCGGCACCTCGACGGCCACGTCGCCCGCGCTGTCCAGGTCGGGGCCGGCCGGATCGGGGTGGGTGGAGTCGGGGCTGATGGAGTCGGGGCTGATGGAGTCGGGGCTGGTGGGGTCGGGGCCGGTCGGCTCGAGCGCGTCGGCGGCCAGACGCTCCTGCAGGCGCGCCGCCTCCTCGGCCGTGATCTCGTGCTCGACCCCGCGCTCGTCGACGAACACGTAGACCTCCTCCTCCACGACCTCGACCTCCTCCCCCACCTCGAGCGGTCCGTCACCGCGCTCGCGCCACGGACGTCGCAGACCGCCGGACGACGCCGACGGTCCGCGCCGCAGGAGCAGGCCCGACCAGATGAGTCCCAGTCCGCCGAGCAGCGCGCCGAGACCGAGGCCGAAGCCGCCCCGCACGCCGTAGGCGAACGTGACCCGCAGGCCCGAGAGGTCCGAGGCGCCGACGGCGAGGATCGCGAGCGAGACCGGCGTGTCGGGCAGGGTCGTGCTGATCGACGCACCCCCGAGGCCAGCCGAGTCCGCGATCCACCAGTCCAGGGCCGTGGGCGCGCCGGGCAGCGCGGCTCGACCCCGACGCTCCGCCGTGCGCACCGTCCACGGCGCGCGGAACGAGGTGACCTCGAGCCGTCGTGTGCCGGCCAGGTAGTCCTGCACGTCGACGGTGTTGCCGAGGCCGACGAACACCGGCTTGTTCACCGGGACCTCCACCAGGACGTCGACCTGGAGTCCGCGGTAGGTGATGACGTCGGGTGCCGTGACCACGGCGACGCCGTCGGTCCGGACCGTGTGCGGACCCGTCGTGAACCGGCTGTCGGGGCCGAGCACCGCCATGACGGCTGCTCCGGCGAGCGCGAGGAGAAGACCGACCACGACGAGCGGCCAGGCCAGACGTCGCGCCATCACCCCTCCTCGCCGTGGCCGCTCCCACGGCTGCCGTCGCCGCACCCTAACGCGCAGGCGAGGCGCTCGCCGTCAGAAGAGCGCCGACGCCAGGGCGCGTCGCGCGTCGGCGACACGGGGGTCGGTGGTGCCCACCACCGTGAACAGCTCCAGGAGCCGCTCGCGGATCCGGTCGCGGTCCTCACCGTGCGCGGTGCGGACCAGCCCGACGAGCCGGGCGAACGCATCCTCCACGTGTCCGCCGCTCACGTCGAGGTCGGCGACGAGCAGCTGGGCGTCGACGTCGTCAGGGGCGTCCGCGGCGGCCTTGCGGGCCTGCTGGAGGTCTGCGTCCTTGGTGCGGGCGAACAGCTTGACGCCGGCCAGCCGCTCGGCGACCTCGGCGTCGCCGGGGTGCTGCAGGGCGAGCCGCTCGTACTCGGCCACGGCCGTGTCGGTGTCACCCGCGGCGAACGCCGCGTCCGCAGCGGCGAAGCGGGGGTCGTCCGCGGGCTCCTCCGGCTCGGCGGACTCGCCACCGGCCGGGGTCGCCCGTCCGGTCAGCCCGTTCTGCACCGCGAGCGCCACCAGCTGCTCGAGGTACTGGCGCACCTCGGCCTCCTCGGCGAGGCCCTGGAAGAGGGGCACCGGCTGGCCCTTCACGAGACCGACGACGACCGGGACGCCCTGCGCCTGCAGCGCCTGGGCGATCGCCGGGTTGGCGTCGATGTCGACCGCGGCCAGCAGGATCCGTCCCTCGAGCGTGTCGACGACCCGGCCGAGGAGGTCGACGAAGTCGCGGCTCTGGGGTGCGCGGGGCGACCAGAGGGCGAGCACGACGACGTGCTGCATCGACGCCTCGAGCGCGACGGTCTGGAAGGTCTGCTCCGACACGTCGACCGTGTAGCCACCGCCGGGACCCGACGGGCCGGCCGGCGGGGCGGACGGCTTGGCCAGGGCGGAGAGGTCGATGGCACCAGGGCGCGAGAAGCTCATGGCCCCATCCTAGGAACTCGCCCCCGGCGGCTCCCCCTGCCGTCCGCGACGTCCAACGGTCGGGTGCGTCAGCGCCCGTCGTGGAGGGGCCGCGGACCGTCCGGGCGCGGCCCGCGCAGCCCGGCACGCTGCACGACCCGCTGGATCGTCAGATCGCGCTCGTCGGGGTCGCCGATGTAGCGGATGTCGCGCAGCCCCTGTGCCTGCGCGGCGGACTCGAACACGAAGTGCCCGTAGCCCAGCACGCGCCCCACGAACGGCTTCTCGACCGTGATGTCGAGGATGCGGGTGATCGGCATCGTCGCGATGCGGACCGAGAAGACGCCCGAGGCGCGGAAGACGCGCATGTTGGTGATGACGAAGACGTCTCGGTGCTCACGGGCGACGCCGTAGAGCGCGTACCCGAGCCCACCGGCCGCCAGCAGCAGGAAGAACCAGCCGAGCTGGATGGGGCCGACGAACGCCAGCACGCCGACGAGCAGCGCGGCCAGCGCGATCGCCGCAGGACGCAGGTACACGACGCCGTGCTTGCGCACGAGGTCGATGACGTGCTCACCCTCCTCGGCGAGGAGGTGACCCTCGACGTCCTGGTCCGGGATCCGCGCCAGCAGGGCGGCCAGCGCGGAGCTGCCCAGCACGGGACTACCGGGTGAGCTCGTCGACGAAGATGAAGACCTGCCCGAAGGCGTCGATGACCGCGTTGACCGCACCGCTGACCGCGTCGGCAGCGCCGGCGGGCGCGGTCAACAGGTAGTAGACCACGAACGCGGCGACGAGGAGAACGAGGACCTTCTTCAGCACGGCACCATTCCTACCCCAGCCGGGCCTCACGACCCGGCAGGCGCGGCCGGCGTGGCCCGTCCCACGTCAGTCCGGGACGTGTCGTGGACTCACTGGACGACGTCGAGCAGCACGTCCGCGGCCGCGAACGGGTCCTGGTCGCCCGCGAGCACGTCGGCGGCGAGGTCGTCGAGCCTCGCGTCGGCGCCCACGTGCCCGAACCGCTCCCGCAGCTCGTGCACGGCGACCGCCTCGATCTCGCGTCGGGTGCGGGCGAGCCGACGACGACGCAGGTCTCCCGAGGCCTCCTGGTGGGCGCGGTGACGGTCGATCTCGGTGACGACGTCGTCGATGCCCTCGCCCCGTGACGCGACGGTGAGCACGATCGGCGGCTTCCAGGCACCCTCGGGACGTTCGGCCATGGCGACCATGGAGCGCAGCTCGCGGCGGGTGGACTGCGCACCGTCGCGGTCGGCCTTGTTGACGACGAACACGTCGCCGACCTCGAGGATGCCGGCCTTCGCAGCCTGGATGCCGTCGCCCATGCCGGGCGCGAGCAGGACGAGCGTCGTGTCGGCGAGCCCCGCCACCTCGACCTCCGACTGTCCCACACCCACCGTCTCGACGAGCACGACGTCGCAGCCGGCCGCGTCGAGCACCCTCAGCGCGTGCGGCGCGGCCCACGACAGCCCGCCGAGGTGCCCACGGCTGGCCATCGAGCGGATGTAGACGCCGTCGTCCGTGGCGTGGTCGCCCATGCGGATCCGGTCGCCGAGCAGCGCGCCGCCCGTGAATGGAGACGTCGGGTCCACGGCCAGCACGCCCACGCGCTTGCCGCGTGCGCGCAGCGCCGTGACCAGGGCGGCCGTCGACGTCGACTTGCCGACGCCGGGCGAGCCGGTGAGGCCGACCACGTGCGCCCGGCCCACGAGGGGCGCGAGCGCCGCACTGACCTCGCGGAGGACAGGTGACTCGTCCTCCACGAGGGAGATGAGACGGGCGACCGCCCGGGGCTGCCCCTCGCGTAGTCGCGCGACGAGGTCGGCGACGTCGGGTGCGCGCAGGCGCGAGGCAGCCACGGGCGGTCGGTGAGGGCTGGTCGGCGTCAGGCGGACGGCACCGTGATCAGCAGGGCGTCGCCCTGGCCGCCGCCACCGCACAGCGCGGCTGCACCGAGGCCACCGCCGCGACGCTTGAGCTCCAGCGCCAGGTGCAGCACGATGCGCGCGCCGCTCATGCCGATGGGATGACCGAGGGAGATCGCGCCGCCGTTGACGTTGACGATGTCCTCGGAGATGCCGAGCTTGCGCGTGGACGCGATGCCCACCGCGGCGAACGCCTCGTTGAGCTCCACCAGGTCGAGGTCGGCAGCGGTCTTGCCCTGCTTGGCGAGCGCCTTCTCGATCGCGTTCGCGGGCTGCTCCTGGAGCGTGGAGTCGGGGCCCGACACGTTGCCGTGCGCGCCGATCTCGGCGATCCAGCTCAGACCCAGCTCCTCGGCCTTCGCCTTGCTCATCACCACGACGGCGGCGGCGCCGTCGGAGATCTGGCTGGCCGTGCCGGCGGTGATGGTGCCGTCCTTGGAGAACGCCGGACGCAGCCGACCGAGCGACTCGGCGGTGGTGTCGCCGCGGACGCCCTCGTCGGCGGAGACGACGACCGGGTCGCCCTTGCGCTGCGGGATCTCGACGGGGACGATCTCCTCGTCGAAGACGCCGTTCTTCTGCGCGGTGGCCGCGAGCTGGTGCGAGCGGGCACCGAAGGCGTCCTGCTCCTCACGCGTGAACGCGTCGAGGTCGGCGTTGCGCTGCTCGGTGAGCGCGCCCATCGCCTGGTCGGTCAGCGCGTCCCACAGGCCGTCGTACTCCATGTGGTCGAGCAGGGTGGTCTTGCCGTACTTGGTGCCCTCGCGCGAGCCCTGGAGCAGGTGCGGCGCCTGCGTCATCGACTCCTGACCGCCGGCGACGACGACGTCGTACTCGCCCGCACGGATCAGCTGGTCGGCCAGCGCGATCGCGTTGATGCCGGAGAGACAGACCTTGTTGATGGTGAGCGCGGGGACGTCGAGCGGGATGCCGCCCTTGAACGCAGCCTGCCGGGCGGGGACCTGCCCGGCGCCGGCGCCGAGGACCTGGCCCATGATCACGTAGTCGACCTGGTCGCCGGTGATGCCGGCCTTCTCGAGGGCACCCTTGATGGCGATGCCACCGAGGTCGGTGCCGGACAGCGTCTTGAGGCCGCCGAGGAGGCGACCGATCGGCGTGCGGGCGCCGGCGACGATCACGGACTGGGTCATGGGGTTGCTCCCTTGCATGGACACAGGTGGTGGGGTGCGGGTCACTCTACTCGCGAGTCACATCCGTGGTCCCGGGGTGTGCGTCACGTCACGACGTCGCGGGCACGGCACCGCTCCTCCCGTCGCGCCTCACGCGTCCTCGGGG
>NZ_LUNH01000027.1:0-8559 GCF_001628525.1 Aeromicrobium sp. REDSEA-S38_B2
CGTGATGGGGCCAGTCTAGGACACGGGGCCGGAGATCGAGAAATCCACAGGTCGGCGGCGACCGCGTGCCGCACGTCGACGGCGTCCACACCTCTGCGTCGGCCCCTGGAGCGGCGGCGTCGGCGACGGTTGGCTCGGGTCATGCGTCGTCCGTCCTCGAGTGCCCTGCTCCTGCTGGTCCCCCTCCTCACGCTGCTGACGCTCCTCCTGCCCGGCCCGGCCGTCGCCGACGAGAGGCCCGCCGACGGCCCGCCGTGGCGGTGGCCCCTGGGCTCGCGCCAGGTGACGGCGGACTTCGACCTGCCCGACGGGCCCTACCGTGCGGGTCACCGTGGCGTCGACCTGCCCGGTCGCGCCGGTGAGCCGGTCCGCTCGGTAGCGGTCGGGCGGGTGCTGTTCTCGGGCACCGTCGCCGGCGTGGGCGTGGTGACGGTCGAGCACGGGGCGGAGCGGTCCACCTACCAGCCCGTGGTCCGCCGGGTCGTCCGCGCCGGCGACGCGGTGCAGGCGGGCGACGTCCTCGGCCGGCTCGACGTCGCGGGATCGCACTGCGCCGGACCGTGCCTGCACCTCGGTCGGCTCGACGGCGAGCGCTACCTCGACCCGCGGGGGCGCCTGACGGGTGCGTCGCGGTTCGTGCTCGTCGACCCGGGAGGCCCGCTCCCCCGCCCGCCCGCGGGCACGTCCGGCGCGGCAGGAGGGACGGGTGCGTGGTCGCGACCGGTGGGAGGGCCGGTCACGTCGGCGTACGGGATGCGGGTGCACCCGGTCACCGGGGTGCGCACGCTGCACGACGGCGTCGACCTCGGCGCCGCGTGCGGCACGCCGGTGCGGGCCGCGCGCGCCGGCACGGTGCGCAGCGTGGGCGACGACGGACCCTACGGCCTGCGGGTCGTGGTCGAGCACGGCCAGGGTGTCGAGACGGGCTACGCGCACCTCTCCGCCACGTCGGTCGCACCCGGCGCACGGGTGACGCCGCGCACCGTGCTTGGCGCGGTCGGCTCGACCGGTCTGTCGACCGGTTGCCACCTGCACTTCATGGTGACCCGACGGGGTGAGCCGGTCGACCCGCTCCGGTGACGGGGCGCGGGCCGGCGCACCGCCCGGAGCCCATCGACGCGACCCGCTCGCGCCAGCGCTCGAGCAGGCTCGCGACCACCTGGGCCGCCGTCAGCGTGGCGGGCGTGCGGACGCGGACGCCGAGACCCTCGGGGGTGCGGGAGACCCACACCTGCAGGTCGTCGGCCAGGGTCGGCGCCGACACGTGGTGGGCCCGGCGCCTCAGCGGCGCCTGGTGCCCGGGCAGGCGGCGGTAGTCGAGGTAGGAGGCCATGAAGACGTCGGTCCGCTCGCGCACCAGCGGACGCGACGCGCTGCCCAGCACCTGGTCGAGGGGCACGGCCGCCATCGCGCGGGCGGCGTCGACAGCCTGGGCCGCGTGCGCGAGCGTCGCGCACGGGTCGAGGTGCGTCACCAGCTCGACGGGGACCGTCGTCGTGAGCCACCCGACCGTCCGACGCTCGGCAGGCGTCGACCTGAGGTGGACGGGCATGAGGAGCGGCAGCACGGTGGGCCCGCCCAGGTCGGCCACCGCAGTGGCGAGCGCGGCGAGCGCGGCCGTGGCCGTGGACCCGCCGTGCAGCCGGGCGTGCTCGCCGAGCCGGTCCGCCGCCGTGGCGTCGCCCAGCACCGACACCTCGGTGCGCTGCGCGGCGCGCTCGCCGGGCTCGACGCCCAACGACAGGGGGAAGGTCGGCAGGCGGTGGTCCTGGCGCACGAGGAAGTCGTGCCAGGACCGCAGTCGGACGTCGTCGGCGGGCACGCGCGGCGGCGGGTCGGCCAGCCCGGCGACGAAGCACGACGTCTCGGGCAGGTCGGGGACGCGTCCCTCCCCCGCAAGGCCGGCGTACACGGTGTGGAGCTCGTCGACCAGCACGGCGAGGGAGTAGGCGTCGACGTGGAGGTGGTCGAGCCCGAGCACGACCGTCGAGCGGTCCGGGCGCGAGATCGCGGCGGGCCAGAAGGCCGGGTACGACAGCGGCCAGCACGCGGCGTCGAGCCGTCGACGCACGTGGTCGCGGGTCTCGGCGACGGTCGACGTGGTCACGTCGGCTCCTCGGGTCCAGCGCAGGCCGGCCGCGTCGTGGTGCCTGCCGTGCACGGCACCGGCCACCACGTCCGCGCCGACCTGCAGGGCACTGTGCCGCGCGACGACCTCCTGGTAGGCCCGCTCGAGCGCCGCCGCGTCGACGGGACCCTCGACGTCGAACCCCGCGGCCATCCACACCGACGGCTCCCCCGCGACCGCCGCGGCGAGGTGGTTGCGCTGGTTGAGGGAGAGGTCGACGGGGCGCCCCGGAGCCACGCCGGGCTCGACGTCCCACGAGACGACCGTGCCCGGCGCGGGCGTCCAGAGGTCAGCCGACGTGACCAGCACGGCTGGTCTCCACCTCGGGCAGCGAGGTCGACCCGTCGGCCAGCGCCCGCGCCACGCGGGTGAGCGTCGCGGAGTACCGCGCGATCGCGTCGTGCGCCTCGGGGGTGTCGGGGTGCTGCAGCCCGACGTAGAGCCGCTCCGCGTCGCGGTTGACCCACATCGAGGCGTTGGCCGTGCGGCCCTCGCCCGTGAAGTGCACCCCGCGCTCGTGCGCGGGCCGGCCCGCCCCGGGGAACCGACGGACGTCGAGGTAGGAGACCAGCTGCGGCGACCCCACGCCATCGGGTCCGAGGACACCTGTCCGCAGCATCTCGGCCAGGGCGACGTGCGCCGGCATGCGCGACGTGCGACGGCCGGTCTCGAACCCGGCGTGCGCGGCGACCAGCAGGGCGTCGAGGTCGTCGGCGTGCGGCGCGACCTCGAACAGCACGGGCGCGAAGGTGCAGAACCAGCCGTGCGACCGCAGGTACGGACCGGTGTCGCGGGCGCCCAGCACCGTCACGCCGGCGTAGGTCGCCCGGTCCGCCAGCAGGTGGTCGGTCGCTGCGAGCGCCGCGAAGACCGCGGAGACCGTCCGCACGCCGAGCGCGCGGCACCGGGCGTCCAGACGCGAGGCGGCCTGCGCGTCGAGCAGGTCGTAGGAGGCGATGTGCACGGGCGCCGTCGCACCGCGCTCGAGACCGAGGTCGAGCGGGAAGGACGGCAGACGTCCCCCTTGGGACCCGACGAGGTCGGCCCAGGCGCGGACCTCGGGCGAGGACGCGTCGTAGGTGGCGGCGCGGGCGCGCTCCTCGGCCGCGAAGACGCCGAACGGTCCCGACTCCTCCGGGGTCGGCAGCGCCCCCTCGACCAGGGCGGGACCGCCGGGCTCGGCCACTTCCGCCGCGTAGAGGTCGGCGAGCTCGGAGGCGACCATGAGCTGAGACGCGCCGTCGGTGAAGGCGTGGTCGCAGCCCCAGAAGAGGCCGAACCCGTCGACGCGCTCGACCGCGCCGAGCACGAACCCCGGCCAGGCGTCGGGCCGACAGGCGGCGTCGAAGGTCCGGACCAGGTGCGCCTGCAGGGCCACGTCCCACGAACCGTCCCCGACGTCCAGCTCCTGCACGTCGACGACCGTGTGCTCGACGTCGGCCACCGGCACCACGTGACGGACGGGGACCTCGCCGGTCAGGTCGAACCATGACCGCAGCCCCTCGTGCGTCGTCACCAGCCGCGTCAGGGCGCGGGCGAGGGCGTCGCGGTCGAGCGGGCCGTCGAGGTCGGTCGCGACCCCGGTCCAGGCGCGGTGCACGCCGCTCGCGCGCTGCCGGGCCGCGTAGGCCCGCAGGTGGTCGGCCTGCAGGAACGACGGCGGGGCGGCGTCGACGGGTGCCTCGGCGGCGGCCGCGAGGCTCTCCGGCGTCGGCCCGAGGGTCAGCACCGTGCCGGGCGCCGTGCGCCACCGCGCCATCTCCGCGAGGATCATCGGTCCGCCGCCGCCGTCACGAGACCGCTCTGCCGCTCGTGCTCCACCATGTCGGCGAAGACTGCGCGCAGGTGGGCCGCGAGACCTCGCACGGCCGCGTCGACGGCCCAGGCGCCCGGGTAGCGGGCCGAGAGGTTCAGTCCGCCCTGGTGGCGGATGAGCCAGAGGTACAGCTCGTCCGGGGCGAACACCGGGGACCTCAGCGCGCGGGCCTGCTGCGCCGGCCAGCGCTCGGCACCCGGCACGTGCCGGACGTCGACGTAGGACACGACGAAGTGCGGCGTGTCGCCGACGCCCAACAGCTCGGCGACCCGCGGGAACGGGTGCCTCGCGAGGTCCTTGACCTCGCGCGTCGCGGCGTCGGCGCGGGCGACCGCCTCGCCGAACGTGTGCGTCCCCGACAGGTCGAGGTCGACGGGGCACAGGCCCACGTACCACCCGACCGATTCGCGGTGCCGCGGGTCGTGGCGGGTGTGCATCGGCATCACGAACCGCAGCCGCTCGACGCCGGAGCGTCGCCGCGACGCGATCCCCAGCGCCGCGAGGCCGGCCGCCTGCAGCCCGACGCCCTGCTCGCGCAGCCGCCGGCCGAGCTCGTCGGTCTCCGGCCCGCCCAGCACCCACGTCGAGAGGCTGCGCTGGCGTCGGGGACGGTCGTCGACGCCGGCCGCGGCGACGTCGGGGTGGTGCGGGAACGCCGGCACGTCGCGCGGTGCGCCGTTCTCGTCGAGCGACGTGAACGCGCGCCAGCGCAGCACGGCGGGGTGGTCCGCCGACAGCTCCTCCCCCGCCCGGCGGTCGACGGCGGAGAAGTCGACGTGGCTGCCCACGTCGAGCACGGCGAGCGCGTCGTCGTCGATCCCGGCGAGGGCCTGGCGGTACAGGTCCTCCATCTCGGCGAACCAGAGCACCTGCGAGTAGGCGTCCATCACGCTGTGGTCGGCGGCGAAGACCAGGACGAAGCCCTCGGCGTGCGTGCCACGGACGGTCGCGAACACGCAGTGCGGCCAGGTGACGGGCGACAGCCTCGCCAGGAACTGCGCCACCTCGACCCGCGCCGCGTCGCTGGAGCGGTGCCCGAGCACCTCCGGTCGCACGTCGACCCGTGAGTGGTGGACCGTCTGCCGCTGCCACGCGCAGGTCGACGCGGAGTCGGCGGTCCTCCGGACGGTCGTGCGCAGCACCTCGTGGCGCGCGATCCAGGCCCGCAGTGCACGGCGCAGGGCGTCGGCGTCGAACGGCAGCGGCACCCGCATGGCCGAGCCGATCCACGAGCCGTCGGGATCTCGTTCCAGGTGGGCGGCATGGTCGTAGGACAGTCCGCGCGGGTCGTCCTCCCACGCGTCGGACGCCGTCGTCGGCGTCCAGGTCGTCACGATCCCCGCTGGGATCGGGTAGTCGTCGAGCTCGGTGTACTCCATGGCAGTGCTCCCCCCGTCCGGTGCGCCACCGGTCTCTTCGGTGACGCGATCCATCCGCCACGGCCGCGCACTCCTCGCGGTCGTTGCTCGCCAGTCTGCGCGCCTCCGCGGAGTGCGCGCGACGTGATGATGCTCACGCGCCTCTCCCTCTGGACACGGTCGGCGACGGGCCGCTTGACTCGGCAGAACCTGGGGGGGTGTTCATGATGGCGATCGACCACGCGACGGTTCGTCTGACGTTCGGGGACGACCTGTTCCTGCGACGGCACCGCGGCGTGGGGACGCCGATCGTCAACCAGTTCGTCTGGCGTCTCGACCACGTCGTGCCGACCGCGGCGCTGGTCCGGCTGCGCGACGAGCTGGCCCGCGGGGCGCTCTCGCGTCGCGCGGATCGTCCCCGCGTGCCCGGCGCACGTGGTCGCTGGTCGCGGGCGCCCCATGCCCCGGCGCTCGACGTCGAGCCGACCGTGCTCCAGGAGTGCGACGTCGTCGACTGGCTCCGGTCCAACCACACCGCTCCGCTGCACCCTGGCCGCGGCGACTCCTGGCGGCTGGCGAGCGCGCGGCTGTCCGACGGCGGCTCGCTGCTGTCGCTGATCGTCGACCACGCCGTCGCCGACGGTGGCGCGATGGTCGACGCCGTCGAGCGGGCGGCCTCCGGGCGGGCGCCGTTGACCCTGCCCGACCGCGACGGCACGTGGGGGACGCTGCGGGCCGACCTGCAGGACGCGGCGCGCCAGGTCCGGGCCGTCGTGCGCTGGGGCGCCACGAGCGCGCTGCGACAGCGTGGCGGCGCGACCTCCCCCGCGGGGGCGACGCCGGCGCCGCCCCCCGACGGGCCGACCGCGCCCCAGGGCTGGGTGGTCCCCACCGTCGTGGCGGAGTGCCGCACGGCCGACGTGGAGGCTGCGGCGGCGCGGCACGGCGGGACCCTCAACACCTGGTTCGTCGCGCTGAGCGCGTCCCTGGTCGGGTCGGCCGGGATCACGGACGAGGACGAGCCCGTGCTGGTGGCACTGCCCGTCACCGCGCGAGGCGCCGACGACCCTCGCGCCAACGCCACGCGGATCGCCCGCGTCGCCGTCGACCCGACCGACCTGCGACGTCACGACCTCGCACCGCTGCGGGCGGGCTGCCGCCAGGCCTACGCCCAGCTCGGCACGCGCGACACGTCGGCCAAGGACGCCGACACCGGCTCGCTCCTCACGCTCGTGCAGATGCTGCCCGACGCGGTCGTACGCCGGCTGCCGGTGCCGACCGGCCCCCGCGTGCTGGCGTCGAACCTCGGGACGATGTCCCCGGCGTTCAGCGCACCGACCGGGACGCCGGCCCGCAGCATCGCCGCGCTGGCCGGGCACCGGGTGGTCGACGACGCCGAGATCCGTGCCCTCGGCGGCGGACTGACCGCGTGGGCGTGCACCTCCGGCGAGCGCACCACCGTGACGGTCGCCGCGCTCGACCCGGCGCGGGTGCCCGATGACGAGACCTTGCGTGACCTGGTGCGCTCGGGCCTGGCGGCGTGGCACGTCGAGGCACGGCTGTGGTGAGCGTCGGGCGCTGCGCGCCGCGACCTGACGGAGGGGGACGACGATGACCGAGTGGGCCATCCGGGCCGAGGGACTGGTCAAGACGTACGGGGAGCAGCGGGCGCTCGACGGCCTCGACCTGTCCGTCCGCGCCGGCACGGTGCACGCCGTGCTCGGCCCGAACGGCGCGGGGAAGACGACGGCCGTGCGCGCCCTCGCGACGCTGGTCCGCCTCGACGGCGGGCGGGCGGAGGTCTTCGGGCAGGACGTGACGCGCTCCCCCACCCAGGTGCGCTCCCTCGTCGGCCTCACCGGCCAGTACGCCGCGCTCGACGAGCTGCTGACGGCGCACGAGAACCTCTACCTCTTCGCCCGGCTGGTCGGCTGGCGACGAGCGGAGGCCCGCTCCCGCGCGGCCGACCTGCTCGAGCGGTTCGGCCTGACGCACGTGGCGCACCGCGCCGTCTCGACGTTCTCCGGGGGCATGCGCCGCCGTCTCGACATCGCCGCCAGCCTCCTCGGCGACCCGCCGCTGCTGTTCCTCGACGAGCCCACGACCGGGCTCGACCCACGCACGCGCGCCGACATGTGGGCGACGGTGCGCGAGCTCGTCGCGCAGGGCACGACGGTGCTGCTCACGACCCAGTACCTGGAGGAGGCGGACCAGCTCGCCGACCGGATCGCGGTGATCGACCGCGGACGCGTCGTCGCGGACGGCACGCCCGCCGAGCTCAAGGAGTCCGTCGGCGGCCTGACGCTCCACCTCGTCGTGGCCGACCCGGCGCGCCGCGTCGAAGCGGCCCGCGTCCTGCACGAGGTGACCGGTCAGGTCCCCCAGGACGACGGCGTGCTGCTGGCCGCGCCGATCCGGTCGGGCGCCGTGACGTCCGACGTCGTGCTGGCCCTCACCGCACGCGGTATCGAGATCGGCGAGCTCAGCGCGGCCCGGCCGAGCCTCGACGAGGTCTTCTTCGCGCTCACGGGATCGCTCGACGCGCCCGGCCCCCAGCGTCAGGACGCGGCATGAGCGCCGTGATCGGGGCTCAGGTCCGACCGGCGCCGCGCGGTGTTCGGCAAATCGGCGGCGCTGGCGGTCGATCTGCTGCAACTGGGGCGCGCCGAACTGGCGCTGGGGAAATTTGCCGCAGCGCGCGATGTTCTTGGCGAAGCGCGGCCGATGGCGATCGATAATCTTGGCCCCGATGCGGTGCCGACGCTCGTCATCACGCTGGGCCTTGCCGAAGCCTTGGCCGAGGCGGACGACACCGGGCGGGCCGAAGCGCTGCTTGCCGAAGCCGCGCCGCGGATCGCCGCGATGGGACCGGTCGGCCTGCCGCAGGGGATTGCGGCGCGGACGCGGGCGATCATCCGTCTGAAACAGGGGCGGACAGCCGAGGCGCGGCGCGAGGCCGACCGGTCGGAGCAGATATTCAGGACGCTCGGCGCGCCGGGCGAATCCTATCTCAAATCCTTCGCGGCATTGCGCCGGCGTCTGGCAGCCTAGCCCGCGTCCATTTCCTTGTGCACCCAGGCCCGCGCCTGGAGCCACCAGCGGCGCACCGTCCGGTCGCTGACGCCCAGGACCTTTGCGGTCTCCTCTTCGGTCATCCCGGCGAAGAAGCGGCAGTCGATCAGTTGCGCGAGATTGGGGTCGAGGCGCGCCAGCCGTTGCAACGCCTCACCCAGCCGCACGACCTCCTCGTCCTCGGG
>NZ_LUNH01000028.1:0-57902 GCF_001628525.1 Aeromicrobium sp. REDSEA-S38_B2
AACCACGCTCGATCACCCACCGCTCACCCTCGACCAGACGAGAACCAGGCATACCCACCTCCAGTAGTCACATCGTCTTGCAACTACCGGTTGAGACCACCGTCGGTTTGACCGCGACTACTTCGGACAAGTGGAGCAACCTCCGACGACTGGTCGTGGAGCAGTCTGTCCGCAGCAAGTACGACGGAAAAATGGAGCCCTTGCTCGAAGCAACCGATCCCTATGCGGCTTTCAGCAGCGGAGAGTGGACCGCCCAAGTCCTAGCCCGTTCGGCGCGGGAGGCGATGGGGTTCGCAGATGCTATGACCCAGTTCGCCCAGAAGGAGGTCGGCAAATACCACACTCCCGCGGCGGAGTGGCTGCACCACATCTTGCGGCCTCACTTCCGAGATCTGCTTCCCGACGATGAAACTTACGACCAAGAATGGGACCGCGCCGAGGTCGTACTCGGTGTGCTCGCGCAGGACATCGTGTTGACTCGTCGAGCCACCGCCGAAGACGGACGCTACTACGGTCGGTCTCACTGGTTTGGTCGATCCGCTTGGCGCGGCGCCCACAGCCGAGGCAACGCGGTCGAGGACATCGCGCAGGAGCTGCGTGTCGAAGGTTCCTCGTGGGGCCCTCTGCGGGCGGGACTCTTCGGGGGGGTGACGCCGACCGCGCGCGAGTGGCGATCGAGGCCTACGCAGAATCGTTCGCCGGGATGTCCCGGAGCATGTGGTGATCCACAACAGCTCCAGCAAGGCCTTGCGGGTGTCATGCGGCGTCCTGCCTGGCGTACGCGACGAAACCCCTGCAGGAGGCGTGACGACGCCCGCCGGCCAGACTGCCCAATTCCGACGCTGCCGCGATCGTCCTGACGCTTGCCATGAGCGACCGCGTCGACTCTTCCAGGGCTTCTTGAGTCTGCCCGTGCGGGAATTCCTCGCGAGAGCTTTCTATGCTAAATGAGCGACGCCAGTGGATCTAGATGACAGGCTGTTGGCGTGGATCCTGCGACGGCGTTGAAGCCAAGATTCGAAGAGGGGGAGTATTCCTGCACATGGCTCATCCCCAACGGCGTGTCCGACGAATCGCCAGCCCGAGTCCCTGGAACGCTCACTCTCGAAGGCGGCCGGGTTCCGACTGGACACGGCTACGGACCAGAGGTTCCGACTTCAGTCTCAGCTAGCGGTCTGACGTCGCTTCCTCAAACGACTTATCACCCGGCGCTGAAGTGCGAACTTGCGATCGGCGCGGTAGCCACACTCTTGAACGCCCGCCTGCGCGTCTGGGCGCCGGAGCGCGTCAATATCTCGGCGTCGGCCGTCCTAGTTGGGCAGGGCTACCCGGCTGACTCTTCCGCGCGAATCTGCCAGATTAAAACACAGGTGACTGGCCTCGAATCGATCACTGCGACAGCCCCACTCGACCGCGCCATTCAGATACCTCGCAACGGGGAACGCGTCACCTTCGAGCTAGCCCCCAGTCCGTCAGCGCGACTCGCTTGGGAAGACGAGTCGGCCATTCTCATCGCCGATTATGCTTCTAGCGCAGCTTCTGCCGACTTGTACGGAACTCGTCATCTCTTTAGCCCCACTCTCCAGCTGGACATCGACGAGCCCCTGCCTTTCCTCGAATTCTCGGCGCTATGGATCGATCCGATCCATCGCCTGGCGGCTGTTTCCATTGGGCAACGTCAAGCGATCACGCACGTCACGGCGGTAGGTGAAGATGAGGACGGCAATGATGGAAAATGGGAGGTTTTCGCGAAGGGTGTCACACAGGCCCCGTATGCCTCAGTAGAGAAGGAGGTCAGGGAGACCAAATCGGCTCTTGCGCTAGGACCGGATGGCGACAGTCTCCTAGCAATCATTCGCAAGTGGAACGATCTTGACGCGATGCGACATCCCATCATTCACTCTTTCGGTCGCGAAGTTGGAAGCTTGACCGACCAGACCCCAAGAGCGCAGTTCCTTACACTGATCCAGGCCCTGGAAGGCACGCATCGGAGCGAAGAGGCAGCGAAGACAGCTGCCGAGGAAGACAAATTCACGCTGAAACGTGAGGACTTCTTGAACTCAACGCCGCTAACGTATCTCTCCACAGCGGAGCGCAAGTTTCTCAAGAAGAATCTCGCGCGCAAGCCACCTTCGGGATTAGATCGAGCGCTTCATTGGATCGACGAAGGGAGCACAGGTAGCCTTGGTGAGGCAGTCGGGTCACTTGACATCATCCAAGCGAAACTCGACGAAAAATCTGCTACCTCTTGGGCTGACGCAATACGCGTTATTCGGAATGACTATTCACACGCGAACAGGTCCTACGACCCTTACGAGCTCCATGAACTTGTCGAAGTGCTGAGGCGCTTCGCTACGGAGACATGCCTTCGATTACTCGGCGCAAGCATTGCATCCCGCACTCGAGCCATACGGCCTACCGTTTGAGTCCTGAGCGGGTATCGTCGGCAATATTCAAAGGATGGCAGCGCCGACCATCGGACACCACAGTGCTCCCGGTGGGGGTCGAACTCCGAACGCGGTCAGTCCTCTCCTTGCCCCCTCGCTCCCTGCGGTGCGGACTTGCAGTCCTGAGTGCGTCCCGACCGGGAGCCTCGTTCCCCTCGGTGTCCGTCGAGTGCTGTCAGTCGGTGACCGCATCCGTGACCAGGCCTCGCCCCGACCGCCCCGCTGATTGGGATAGGTTCCGAGCTCCCGCCACCCCCTGCCGGTGGCGCCGGCTCATCATCAGGAGGCCCTCGATGACCGATCTGCCTGTCCGACTGACGGTCGAGGAAGCCGCAGCGATCACACGCGAGTCCGCGTTCACCATCCGCAAGCGATGCCGCGACGGCGTCCTGCCCGCAGCCAAGCACGGCCGCTCCTGGTGGATCCTCCGCGCCGACCTCGACCGCTACATGCAGGCCACCAACACGCCGTCCAGCGAACCGGAGCGCGCGCCTTTCATGACAACCGAATTGCGTCGACAAACGCGACAGTCCGCTTCGCAGGCCTCCGTCTTCCGGACCGCTGACCAGAAGCGGCGCAGGAACGGGGGTGGGAAGCACTAAACGCAGGACGGCCCCGCCGCGTGTTCCAGCACAACGGCGAGGCCTTGACCCAACCAACCTTGGACTAGAAGGAGGACGGATCCATGAAGGACCGTACCCGTAACACCCGACAGCACGACGATGCGACGGTGGGGAAGCCGTCGACGCCGTCGGACCCCTTCGCCGACTTTACGATCGACGAGCTCAAGGCGGCGCTCGCCTGGCATCGCGGCGACCGCAGCGGTGAGCCGCCGACGCCCCTGCTCGCGTTCATCGAGTACCGTCTCGCCGCCCAGGAGCACCTGACCGAAGAGGAGGCCGCGCTCGTCGCCTCGACGACCGACCTCGAGCAGCGCTTCAAGATCCTCGACCGCGCCTACGCCAGGACAGCGTCATGAGCGCGTTGACGTGCCCGTTCTGGTGCCTCGTGCACGGCGACGGTGTCACTCTCGCCGACAGGCCTCATGAGGGCATGCGAACGGTGCTGAACGGGCTCGAGGGCGGGTCGCTCGCGGTAGTGCTCTTGCAGCACGAGCGGAGGGCAGCAGCGGAGCTTGAGTTCGACATCGACGGACGATCAGTGCTGCTCCGACCCGGAGAAGGGCAGCGGATCATCGATGCGATCCGGGACGCGGTCGGGGTCGCCATGCGGGCCGCACGATGAGCGTCCAGGCGACCGAGACGTCCGCAACGGGAAGGGGGCAGCTCCCTGTCGGTCCTCTCGTCGCGCGAATTGCGGCACGAGGCGGCATCGGGGCCTGTCTCGAGCGGGAGCCGGACCTCGACCGGGTTCGTCTGGAGCGGAAGTTGAACCGCGGCATCGTCCGAGGGCATCTGTCTTTCCGCACTGCTGACACCCTCGCGATCAAGATGCTTGGACTGCATCCGATGTCTGTCTGGGGAGACGACTGGCTCGACTAGCAGGTCAGGGGGTGGTGAGGCGGGGGGGTCCGTTCGACCGGCTCCTCGCCTTCCTCGCCCGCATCACAGACGGAGACGGCGTCCCGAGCAACTCCCCCCGTCGCCGTCCTACGCAACCGCGTCATCAAGATGCGCGTCTCCGGCGGCAGGGTCAACGAGACCGAAGCCCTCGCTCTCGTCATCTACGCCTGGAACGCGCACCGAGCCGGCGAGACCAGGACCAAGCTTCAGATGCCTAAGGGCGGGCTGACGCCGGAGAACTTTACCGAGCCGCGCTAGACCTCGACGGCGAGCCTCGTCCAGTGCGCGACCCATTTCTGGTGGAAAAGGTCAACAGCTTCGGAGGTCAGACGCTGAGACCTATCAGAGTTGGTCGCACCCGTGAGCCGACGTTCCTCCCCTTGAAACTCTCTGAGGAAAGCTTGGAAAACCGACACCTCATGGGTTAGGGGCTGCCCGAGGTCCACAAAAGCTTCTCCGAAGCCGTCGACCTCCCCGAGGTACATCACGCGGTAGGGCTGGACATCGTCAGCCATGCGGCGCAGCATCGCCGCGCGCTCTTGCGGTTGCTTCGCCACATCGATCAGCCGCAGAAACGTCATGTGATCAGCCTGGGACTCACCACGTGCGTTCTGCTTGTCGAGCACGCACCCGTGCGTCACCAGGACCGCGTAGCCGCGCGGTAGGGCTGCCAGACCCACTCCCGGCCCGATCGCCGTGTCCACCAGCGGCATTGAACTAAAGATGTCGCCCTGGGAAAACCACCAGTCCGCCGATTCAAGCCGGCCGTTCGCAGTCACCAATCAATGTCGTCGACGGTGATTGGCACCAGCTTGACGTGCTTTACGCCAACTTCGGGTTCGCAGTCAAAGCGCGGCTGCTGCGAACGAGGATCTTGGAACAAGCGCGAAGCGGCGATCCGGCGAGCTCGGAATGCGTCTAACTCGAGACCACGGCGACCGGCCACCTGCCGCTGCGCGGTGGGAGCCGATCCGTCTTGCGAATACGCAAGAATGGAGAGCTGAGCGTGGTCGACCCGCGGGTTTACTGCCACCATTACTCGATCAACCTCCGTGTTGCGTCGGTGATGCTTGCTTCGAAGACATAGTTCTTGGCATTCCGGAGTGTTTCCAGTCTGCCACGCAGGTTTGCATCAAATTCAGGGTCCCGGACGTCGAGCGCAACGCTTGAGCGAGCCTCGATGTCGAGCAGGAGGGAGGTGTGCCCATCCAAGGCCTGGGGCGCCAGTGCAGAAACTATACCCACCACCGCCCCATGCTTGGGCAGCGGGACGTCGATTCGCATGAACAAACTAGTGACGGACTGGGGAAGGTAGGAAGACACATCCACGGAAGTCCGCAGGTAGTCCTTGAACTCGATGGACTCGCTTGGGACGTCAATGCGATTCACAAAGCGGACGGCAATCCCGCTGACAAACCGCGGTTCGGCGAGCTCCTTGTAGCGCGACCAGTACGCTTCCAAGTTGCTCGAAAACTTCTCCCACGTCTCATAGGTACTGAACGACGACCCGATGAATGCATCGCGCATCGTGCCGATTCGCACAGCTGAGTCATCCGATCGAAAAACGTAACCGTTCACCTCGCCGGTCGTCGTCCCAATGACCTGGTCGCCGATGACCTCAAACTCATTGGAGACGTCGAAAGCTGGTTCGCGAGTGAAGCCCTCGGTGAAAGCGCTCTCGAGCACGGACGCGTCGCTCAGTGTCTCGCTGATCGCGATCGCGATGGATGCTTCAACGATCGGCGCACGTGCGTATCGTCGCCCGCCCTCGGGCATAAGGGCGGCCAGGTCTCCCCAGTCGTGCTGAGCGTTCAGAGCGGCGCCTCCTATGCTGCTTACTGCGAGCGTACCAACACCCATGATGCGCGCGTCGCACGCCATCCGCTGAGCGTGTCCGGCTAGTGGACCGCGCTGCGCGCAGTCGTGTGGCGCCCGCCCACTGCACGCCGAGCCCGACCAGCGAACCCAGCCTCGAGCGTCCAGTCCGCGCCGGCTTCGAGCAGTAGCGCCGGGGCGTGCAGGTCCTGCGGGTGATAGATGCCTGGCTGAGCCAGGAACCCGCCCAGTGCCATCCCACACGCCTCAGAGAGGATGTCAGCTCTCCCGGCGGCGATCTCGCGAAGCTCAGCAACGGCCGCGGCCCGATTCGCACCCTCGCGAGCTAGCCGGCGAGCGGTCGTCGTCAGACGGATCTCGAGATGCCGGTCGGGGCTGAGTCGTTGGCGCGCCATGGGGGCAACCTACGGAGCCCCACCGACTCTTCCTCTCAGAGGCGCAGGCGGGACCTTGGTCAAGTCCGATTCCGCTGCGACCACTCTCGAAGTATCGCGGGGTCCATTCGGCCGACCTCGGGCCACCGCAGCTTCACTCCCGCGGCGACGCGCTGGCAGAGCTTGTACGCCTCAGCTGCGTCCTCTGGACGGCATCCCTTCTCCAACATGTGGGCCCGCACTTGCTCAGGCGGCATCGCAAGGCGCGCGTCGGCCAGGATCTTGATGGTGGACTTCACCATGCCGTAGCCCAGCGTCCCGCCTAAATTGCCAGCGAGACTCTCCAAGCCAGCTCTGACCGCCCTGTCTAGGCCTACGTTTCCGGACGGCACGAACGCCTCTCCCAGCAGTTCCGCCTTGGATCCGTTCGCCCATGCCGTCACCCACGGCAATGGCGACGTGGGCGCTTGCCAGGGCAGCAGGCACATCGCTCGGATGTCGTGATCGTGGGACAAGAGCTCTGTGAAAGCCTTCGCCGTGGGCCACACGGCCAGCACCGGTCCGTTCGGGAAACCGCGCCCACGCTTCGAAACTCTGACATTCGGCATCTTCGCTAGAGCGGAGACCCCCTGCCATTCGCTCAACACATAGGCGTTCGGAACGTCGAGCAAGATCTCCCCACCGAGTTCTCGCTGTTGCCGCAGGATCCATCGGACCCCAAGACGCACCGCGCCGGACTTGTCCTCGGCGCCAGGGGTGATTGCACACGGATACTGGCTCACTGGTCCAGGCTAAAGCGAAGATCTGACGAATTGTCGGGTCCGAACCCTACGATCGACTCATGCCCCCATCTCGCGACGCTCAGCGGAAGCACGTCGTCATCGGGCTCGCTCTCGGGGTGCTGCTCGAGGGCGTCGACGCAGTGTCGTCCGACAAGATGAAGTTCGCATTCGCCTTCAACCGTGCCTGGAGCGCATGGCCCAAAGCCAACAACTTTCGAGGAATCTCGGGTCCTTTTCCCGGCGACTTCATCTGGGGTGGACTCAGCAAGTCCGCCAACAGGCAGATGGCGTTCGCGGCCTGGGACGGCTCGCAGCGCGGTTGGTGGATCGCCTACTCGCCCATGGAAGGCATCACGCTTCAGGATGCCGTGGAGATTCACTCAGATGAGCGGGCGATTGAAGCCGACTGGCGCCACCTAGCTCGACTCTTCATCGAAGCGCTCGGTGATGAAGGCGTCGGCGTTATCGACGACTGAGCGCGAACCGTGCTCATCCGCGACCCGCCCTTCGGTTGCTGTCGTTGAATCGCTCACGAACCGCGATCCCGTAGAGGCCGATGCCGTAGTGCCCCAGACCGTAGGCCGTCATCCGAGCACCCCCACCCTCTGCTGACCGGCATCCAGGTTGTGCTGGACCAGGCGGGCGACCTCGCGAGCCAGGGACGTCTCGTCGAACTTCATCGTGACCGTCTGCTCGAGCTTCGTGACCTGCTGACGCTGCGCAGCCGACAGATTCCCCGACCAACCCCGAGCAGCCATCCACGCCGGATCCGTCGTCAACTGGCCGTAGGCGCCAGCCACCCCCTGCAGGGTCGGGACCTGAGCGTTCACACGCCGCAACGCGTTCGCGTCGGACAAGTAATGCCGGGCCAGCTTGATCGCCGACTTCGACGGACCCGCCGCCTGCAGCTGCTGCAGCAGCCACGGAGCCGCGCCATGCTTCTTCAACTGGAACAGCAGACTCGTCAGCGTCGCCATGTCCGCGATCGACCGGTCCAACGCCCGCTCCACCTGCTCAGGCGTAGACAGCCCCTCGATCGACGTGTTGCTACTGATGAACGAGTCGGTCGCCTGGCGGCGGTCCTCGCGCAGCTGACGGCGCTGCTCGGCGCGGTTGTCGCGGTACTCGTTGTACTGATCGGGGCTCATGCCCCGGCGACGGGCATCCCGCGACGCGCGCAGCGTGCCCGCGTACTCGCGGCGGGTCTCGATCAGATCCTGCCGCGCCTCCACCCGATCCAGGCCACGCAGCACGTACCGCGTCGGGCGGGTGTCCTTGCCCTTCGGCTTCTCGCCGTACTTCTCCCGCTCGTTCAACGACCGCTGCAGGTCCCGCATGCGGATCCGCAGCCGGGTCAGCTCGAGGGAGGAGACCGCGTCGACCTGTCCACCCGACGCGAACCCGGGGACGTCGCCCAGCAGGTCCGACAGGTTCAGGCCAGCGTTGATCGCGGCCAGCCACTCGTCGTTCTCGCGCGAGGACCGCTCGTTGATGATCCACTCACCAGAACGCACCATGAGCGTCTTCCCCGCGGGGCCACGAGCGATGACGTTGTCCAGCATCGGGTTCGACGGGGGCCGACCGGGCACCACTCCACCGGATGCGAAACCCTGCGGCACGACTCCGCCGGTGGCTGCAGCCGGCTGGATGGGGATGCTGATCCCAGGCAGGCTGTTCGCGAAGGACAGCAGCCCTCCTACGGCCTGCCGCGCGGCTTGCGTGTTCGCGTCGACCTTGAGCGTGGCCGAGTCGCCGTCGACGGAGTAGAGGTAGCCGATGGCCTCTTGGATGTCGCGTGTGGCGAAGTCCTTCGCCCGCATGATCGTCTCGACCTCTTCGGGCGTCAGACCGTACTGCCGCGACAGGGCGACCACGTCCTCGATCGACTTCACGGCGCCCGGCGTGGCGATCCTGGTCGTGACTTCGGCCGGCAGCTTGATCAGTTCGTCGGCGTACTTCCCCAGGCCAGCGGAGGCGAGCCTGGTCCGTTCGCCAAGGTCCTCGAACTGCCACAGCGCTCCACGGGTGCCTCCACCACCGCCGAGGTCCTCGCCGAAGATCTGGTTGCGGAGTTCGAGCGTCTCGCGTTGCTTCTCGTTCGCCGTCATCGCCGACTGGCGCAGATCCTCGTACCGCTTCGGCAGGGACTCGAGGAGCTTGTCGTTGTAGATCTCGCCCAGGATCCCGGCGATGCCGATCACCCCGGCGGACCGGCCCAGTGCGGTCTTGGAGACGGCACCCAGTGCGGTCCCTCGCGCTGCGCCTCCTGCGGCCGACCCGGCGGCGCTGGCGCCGGCTCCGGCAGCCGCGGCGCCGGCAGCTCCCGGCAGGACCTTCGGTACGGCGTAGCGCGCGAACGCCCCGGTCACGAGGGCGGTCTGAGCCCACTCCGGCATCGCGTTGAAGGCGTCGGCGACGGCTTTCACGGCTGGGGCGAGTGCTTCAGCTGCGTCGGCTGCGATGCCCATCGTCGTGGCGACAGCGGGCAGTGTGGACTCCGCGGCCGGTCCGAGCGTGTCGACGAGCCAGACCGCTGCGTCCCCGGCCTTGCGTCCCCATTCCTCGAAGTCTCCGTCGGCGGCCAAGTCCGAGAGCCGGTCCGCGACCTCGACGATCGCGGGCGCCAGACCCTTGCCGAACTGGATCTTCGCGGTCTCGATCTGCCCGGACAGATTCTCCAGCGCTCCCGAAGTGCCCGACATCGACGCATCCGCGAGACGCTGCGCCGCGCCCAGGTCCGACGTCTGCCGAATGTAGCCCTCAAGCCCTTCAGCGCCCTCCTGGATGAGGACGTTCGCCGCGCGGCGGGCATCAGCACCGAAGATGGTCGTCAACGCGGCCGTCCGCTCCTTCGCGGACATGCCGCCGAAGGTGCGCTGGAGCCGCTCGGCGATCTGCGTCGCGGACACGAACTCGCCGTTGCTGTCGGTGAACGTCAGCCCCAGCTCGGCCATCGCCTGAGCCTGTTCCTTCGTCTGCGGCACCAGACGCGTCAACATGGTCCGCAGCGACGTGCCCGCGTCCGAACCCTGGATGCCCGCGTTCCAGAAAGCCGCCAGGATGCCCGTGGTCTCCTGCACCGACAGGCTCGCCGAGTTGGCCTCCGTGCCGGCCTGAGCGAGCGCCTGCGTGATGTCCGAGACGTCCGCGCTCGAGGCGTTCGCGGCGCCCGCGAGAGCCGACACCGCCTCGTCGGTCTGCGACGCCTCCAACCGGAACGCGCCCATCGTGTTGACGACCGAGTTCGCCGCCACGTCCAGGTCCAGGCTACCCGCCGCCGCCAGGGTGAGCGAGTTCTTCAACGCGCCAGCCTGGATCTGCGCCGGCGACAGGCCACCCTTCGCAAGCTCGAGCATCGCCGACGCGGACTCCTGAGCGGAGAACACCGTGTCGGCGCCGAGCTTCATCGCCAGGTCGTCCAGTTCGGCCATCGCAGCCTTGGGCGCCTTCGTCTGCTGCGCGACCTGACGCATGGTCCGCGAGTACGCGGCCTCCAGCTGCACCGAGTCCTTGACGAGCTTCGCGATGCCGACCGTCGCGACCGACCCGGCTGCGATCTTGAGAGCACTGGAGACCTGTCCGCCGGACCTCTGTCCTTGGACACCGAGAGCTGCGGTGTCGCGCGAGGCTTGCTGCATCGCCGTCCGGTACTGCGACATGTCTGCCGTGACGAGCACGGTCACCTTGCGATCGCTCATGACCACCACTCCCCAGCGGACTGGGCCACTGCATCGGCAAACGGACCGACGTGGCGGTCGAACGCCGGCCCCATGAAGGGCTGCGGAGCCTGGGTGGAGGTTCCGTACTCGACGTAAACGCCGTAGTCCGCGTCCGCGCGGACCCGACAGGTGACTGCCCAAGCTCGGTCAATCGTCAAGCGATGGATTGACGACCGCAGGTTGCCGGTGTCGACCGGTGCAAGCGCCTGCGCGTCGCGCTTGATGTCATCGGAGGTCTTCTGCACGGCGACACGAACCCGCGCTCGCGCGGCCGCAGGGACCAGGACTGCGAGCTCGACCGCCAGCCGGTCGAGGTCGGAGGTGTCCACGTTCACCGACGCCATTGCTCAGCCCTCCCTCGCGTAAACGAAGAGAAGACGCGCCCGCAGAACCCCCACGACCGTGGCCTCCGTTTGACCGACAGCCGAAGCGAGTTCTCGGACCGCGACGGAAGCCATGCCTGCGAGCACGTAGGCCAGGTCGAGGCTGCTGTCGTCGCTGATCGCTTTCTCGAGCGGGGCACCCAGCGACCGAGTTCCCTCCGCGCCATCCGCGAGAGCGAGAAGCATCTCGGTCGCGCGCTCTATTGACACACGCGTCAGACCCACCACGCGCGCGGGTCTCCCCTCGAGGTCGGAGGTCGAGGTGTCGTTGAGGTCGTTCATCGCGCGCTCCGCCCTCGAGCGGCGGGCCTGGGCGACGTCATGAGACTGCTACTAGGTCAGGGCGCCGCGTTACCGCTTCGCCGACTGTCCAGATCGCGGCATCGCCGGCCACCGCCGGGGGCCAGAACTCGCTCGCAGGTACTCCGAAGACCTTCCCGTCAACCATGGATGCGACAGCGGAGACTTCCGGTCGAGGGTCGTCGCCCGCAATGAGCATCCTCAGCACCCGGGCGCGCAGATCGGTGCGTTGGAGGCGCTCGATGATCATGGACGACTTCGACCGCTTCTGGACGGAGTAGCGCGAGTCGAGGAACAGAGATTCTGTGGACGACGCGATGTCCTGGATCGTGCTGATGTGTTGCTCGACCGAGACGAACTCGCCCTCGTGCCGTCGCAGCTGCGCCAGCAGGCGCGTGGTCTTGGACTGGTGCGCTTCCAGCTCGACACGGATCGCGGAGGCTTCGGCCTCGTACGCGGCTGCGTCATGTTCGAGCACCGCGATCCGCGCGGCAACGAGCCGAGGGGCGACCGCCAGTCGGGATGCCTCGGCGACTTCACGGGATGCGCGAGCGGCAGCGAGCTTCGTGGCAAGCTCAGTGGCCCGCTCGGGTGCGTCGAGTACGTCACCACCCATCGACCGGCTCAGATCGTCGGCCTCAGCCTCTGCCTCGCGAACCTTCGACGCCCATTCGCGCTCGGCGGCGAGCCACCGCTGGACCCCGCTGAGGAGCGCCTCGCGCTCGACGCTCATCGTCCATCCACCAACTGACGCAGCGTCTTGAACGACTCGGCCACCTCGGCGCGCTTCTCCGCGGGCACCACAGCGGCTTCGCCACCTGGCGATTGGCCGAGCAGGGCCGCCTCGATCCTGCTCAGCAGCGACTGCGCCTGCGCAGCGGACTTGCCCTGCAGTGCCTCATGGATGTGGCGAGAGACGTCGTCGGAGACACGGCGGGCACGGCCCACGCTCTCGACCAGCTCGTGGTCCAGCGCCCCGGAAGTCGTCGAGAAAGCCGACGTCAGCGACGCAGCCTCCGCGAACGAGGAGTACACGCCTCGCTCCAGGCCACTCGCTGCCTTCGCAGCGTCCGCTTCGCTCAGACCGACACGACGGAAGTCCGCGGTCGCCCCCGCCGCAGGGGCCGCAACCGCCGGACTCTCGCGGCCGACCATGTGCGCGATCGCGCGATCGACCTCAGCTTCCGAGACCTTCCCCATCCGCTTGCTCCTTTGTGTGCTTCAGCTCAACGACCGACGCCGCGTCGATCAGCCACCGTCCCCCGACCCGTTGCCCCCTGAGGGCCCCGCGGTTGACCAGCTGCCCGATGTACTGCCGCGTGACCCCCAGGAGGTCGGCGGCCTCCGAACTCGACAGCGAGCCCGCAGGATCCGAGGAGGGACACTCCGACTTTCCCTCGTGATCGACCTGTTGCGCGCCCGGAGTTTCCTTCGGGAAACCGCCCCGCTGCTGCAGCATCGACATCCACTGATCCGCCGACGCCTGAAGCTGATCCCTGGCGCGTTCAAGGTCCCGCGACAACCCCGGCGGCGCATTCACCTGCGCAGCGACGATCGCCTCTCGCCACACCTGCGGCGGCACCTTCCCGAGAAGCCAGTTCGCGACGTAGGGAGGCACCGCGGCGTACCTCGTAGCCTCACGCACCCTCGCTCACCTCCACCGAAGCTACGAGCTTGGCGAACACTTCGTTGGTGAGCAGTCGCGAAGCCGACTCCCGGAACCCGTCACGCGATGAACCCCCCGACAGCGCCGCGATCACCGCAAGGTGCAAAGACGCGCGGACCGCAACATCGACACTCGTCCGCTCGAGCACCTCGTACGCAGCCTGGATCGCTGAGCCAGGGTCATCACCGCGAGTCGCGGCGATCACCATCCGCAACGCCACCTGCAACGGATCCTCCAGACCAGGTGCCGCTCGCATTGGAGGATCCAGACGATCACCCATCCACCGGACCAACTTCGCCAAGCGAGCCCGAACGTCGGACCTCAGACGTAGCCTCAACATCCCGACACCACCTCAGGAGCCGTCATGAACCAGCCCGCGCCCACGATCTGGGAGACGCTGCACAAGCCAGTGCTGCAGTCCGTTGTAGGGCTGATCAACGCCGACCGGTCAGACACCGGTGTCCAGATCCTCGAGATCATGCAGGACACAGACCTGCCCTCAGATGACGTGCTCGCCGCTCTACGCCGGCTGGAAGATGCAGGTCTTGTCGAGACGCGACTGGTCAGCCCAGTCCACGCAGGTCGGGTCGTCGCGGTCAGCGGCGGCGCCCAACAGCTCGCCGAGGCGTGGCCCTCAGCCGACTCCGTCGCCGATCGACTCCTAGCAATCCTCGAGGACCTCGCCGAACACGGCTCCGACCCAGTCGAGAAGGCCAAGGCGCGCAAGGCGCTCGACGCCCTGGGCAGCCTCGGCCGGGACCTGCTCGTCTCCGTCGCGGGCGCCGCAGCCGGCGTGGCGATGCAATGAGCGAGACGCTCCTGGCCGGGCTCGGTGGTGGTGTGCTTGCCCTGCTCGGCGGCTTCGGGGTGCAGTGGTTGGGGGGCAGACAAGCCCGCCGGTCTCGACGCTCCACTATCGCGGCCTCCTTTCTCGCCGACGTCAACGCGTTCTTGATCGTCACCATCAAGGCCAGCTCCCGCAACGAGTGGACCGATGTCGAATCCGCTCGCTCCTGGTTCGACGCCACCACATCGGCGCTCGACCCTCTTCGTCGATCCGGCCACGAACTTGCGCTCCTGACGCCTCGACTCCGCCAAGACATCATCGATTTGATGGAAGCCTGTGAGGATCTTCTGCTTCTCGCCGCCGAGGCGCCCAGGGCAGATGCGCCGCACGACGGAACGGACGAGTTCGGCAACTTGTCGATGGAGGTCCGCGGACGGACCGACCAATTGGCGAAGGCTCTCGCCGAACAGCGGTGACGAGGCAGCACGCTCACGCGCCATCGTCGACACCGCCTCGCTGGATCGACCCTGCCGGGACGACGACGGGCGACTGCATGACCCGCACCCACTCCTGCGCGACCCACTCGCGCATCGCTGCCCGCGACCGCTTCGGCATACGTCGCCACACGATCTGCACGGCAAGGTAGGTCGCCGCACGACGAGCAAGCTCAGGTGACATGTCGGCCGCCTCGGCACGGACTGCCTGCACAGCCTCGTCTCCGGTCTTCGCTCCGACAGCGGCCGTGATCAACCCGAGCGCGCGAGCAATGACGACCTGCGACGTGGCGGTCACGACACACCACACGCCATCGCGCGTCGACCCTCCGGTGTGACACCAAGCCACATTCGGCGGACATCGCCGCAGGTCAGCCGACCAGTGGTCACGGCGTGGTCACGCCGAAGCGCACTCATGCCCCGCCCTGGATCGCGCGCAGTTCCGACTGGCCCGAGTACTTGCGAAGCACCTCGGGAGCGACCACAGGCACCAGCGCCGCCTGCCGCGCATCCAGACCGAGGCGACCCAGGATCTCCTGGATAATCAAAGCCATCTGCCGCGCCTGCTCCTCGGTGACGCGCACCCGTCTCTCCTCGAACCCGGACCGCATCAGCACGTCCAAGAACTTCCCCGCGCGATCCATGGACCGCTCGTACAGGGCGACCTCGGCGCGAGTCTGCTCCGTGCCTGCCCCTGACGCTTCGTACCGGATCGCGTTCAGCGCATTCACCCGCTGCGCACATGCCGCCTGGAACGCGCGAGCCTCCGACGCCAGCAACGCCATCTCGTTGTACGGGTCCTCGATCGGCTTGAGGCCCTCGTGAGCCAGTACAGCGTTCAGCTCGGCCACAGCTGCCCGAGTCGCCAGCCGGCGCTCGCCAGCCTTCCGCGCCTGCGGACTCGAGCCGCCATGCATCCGGCAACGACGCTGACCACGCATCGCCCACGACCCACACTGCGAACCCGACCGCGTCTTCGCCTCGCAGCGCGACGCATGGGGTGCCTCGTCAGCGCCGAACCGCATGGGGTTGCTCGACGGCTCGCGGGGGTCAGTCATGGGTTTCTCCTTCGGCCGGGTGCTTCGCTGCTCGTCGTCGTGGTCGGCGTTCACGGGCTCGCGCTCGGATGAGGTCGATGCTCTGGCGTTGCGCCTGTCGGGCGCTGGTCGTCCGGTAGGGGGTCGAGGTGGATTTCATCGGTTGGCTCCTGCGTCGCTGCGATTCCGGTGGTCGAGGGACGTCGACCCTCGTCCTCGACCTATAGGCCGGGTCGAGGGGTCGAGGTCTCGACTCCCTGTCTGGGTCGAGGGGGGTCGAGGTGGGGGTCGAGGGGTCGAAGTTGGTCATTCGGATCCGCCTCCGTAGGGCTTGAGGAGCGCGTGTGGTGTGGCCTCGCTGAGGTAGCCGTCGAGCTGGAGGTAGGCGAGGGCCTTGCGGTTCTTCTCGGCCTTGCCTCCGAGAAGGGCCTGGACCTTGTTGGCAGAGAGAGGGCCGTGTTCTTCGATGGCGCGCACGATCTGTGTCATGACGTCGACAGGTCGGCGGTTGGGGTCGCCCTCGTGTGCGGCTTCGATGTAGACCTCGGCCCAGGTGTCGTTGTGGACCTCGACGACGAGGTCTCCGAACCAGTGGAGGCCGCTCTTGGAGGGCAGGGCGTGGCGGCGGAGGCCGCCGGGGCGGTCCTTGGCGATGCGGATGGTTGATCGGCCGGTGACGCCTTCGCCGAAGGCTGTGCGGTTCTCGAGGAGGAACGCGGCGCCGTCGAGGGCGTTGAGCTTGTGGACGCCGCCGATGGCGTAGCGGCCGCGGGTCTCGCGGTCCTTCGTGACGTGGTCGAGGCAGAGCACAGCGGGGCCCCAGGCGGAGAGCCTGCGGGGCAGGAGCCGTCCGAACTCGGCGATGTCGGCGTTGTCGAGCGGGTTCAGGCCGTGAAGGGTCATGGCTTCGGTGACTCCGTCAACGACGATGAAGGTGGTGGCGCTGGTGACGGCGCCGCGGAGGTCGTCGACGTTGATGGCGTGGCCGAGCTGAGTGGTCGGTCGGATGTAGCGGAAGTGGTCGTTGATCACCTGAGGGGCGACCTGCATGGTGAGGAGTCGTCCGACCACGCCTCCCTCGTCGTCTTCGAAGTCGAGGTATACGACGTCTCGGCCGTCGCGGATCTCCTGGGCAGCGAGCTCGAGGGCGAACCAGGTCTTGCCGGCTTCGGACTCGCTGGAAAGGGTGTGGACCTTGCCGGGGTAGAGGATGCCGATGCCATCCATGCGGCGACCGACCGACGGTTTGGGGCGCTCGTAGCGGCCGGAGAGGACGTCGGTGAGGTCGACGGGCTGCCAGGTGCGTTCGAAGCCGGGCATGGTCACCTCGCCGGCTTCGACGGCGCGCATGTATTCGTCGGCGTCCCAGTCGTTGGCGGTCACGCAGCCCCCGCTCCGAGCTGGCGTGCGATCTCGTCCACGAGCGTCGGGCTGATCTCGTTCACGTCGCAGACGTACGCGCGCATCCTGAAGACTTCAGCCAGGGTCGCGAGCCTGCGGTCGAGCGCAAGAATGCGTGGGTCGTCGGGGATGTGGTCGAGTCGGCCCCACCGGGCGCCGAAGTAGTCACCGGGCTTCGGGCGGGCGGCGTCGAGGCGGTCCGCTCGGTTCCGCCAGTGGGCGGCTGTGGCGCCGGCGAGGGCGTCCTGAACGATGCGGGAAGGGTGATCGAAGAGGATGTCGGCGAGGAAGTTGGCGGCTTCGCGCGCGGTGGGGGTCGTAGTCATGCGGACTGGTCACCGCCGCCCTCGCCGTAGATGAGACGCAGCGGCTGCGGCTCGAACTCGTGCGGCCGGGAGGGCCGCGGTCGGTAGTTTGTGTAGAAGGGTCGGGCGGCGTCGCGGGAAGCGCCCCAGGTAGCGCGATCCCACTGCTCGCGGGACATGTCGCAGGTGTCGAGCGCTGCGGCGAGGTCTTCCGCGGCCTGGGTTAGGCGCTTCTGGGCGTCGAAGATCGCGAGGAGGGGCGCGAGCTCGTCGTCCTGTTCAGGCGGCGTGGAGGGGCGTAGGCTCATCTCGACTTCCGTTCTGCTCGCCGGTGGACGTGGTCTGAGATGCCGTCTCCGTTGCTGCGGGGGCGGCATCACTTCGCGCGGGGTCGATGCCGGCCATGCGCCAGAGCTCGACGGTGGGGACGAGGACGTAGCGGCCAACCCGGACGGACTTGATCTGTCCGTTGTCGATGGCAGCGCGGACGGCCTTCTCGCTGATTCCGTCGGGCAGGTAGGCGGCGACCTCCGCGACCTTGAGAAGCGGCCTCTTGCGCGGATCGGGCAGCGCGGTCACGAGGCCGCGGCCTTCTGCTGTTGGAGCCATGCGTCGACGTCCGTGAGGTCGTAGAGGACGCGGCGCCCGATCTTGAACGACCGCGGACCCTTCCGTACCCGACGGAAGTACCGCAGGGTCTCTGTGGGCGTGCGGATGTACTCCGCGACCTCGTCTTCGGTCATGTAGGTAGCCATGCTGTCTGCCATCTCGGCCTCTCTTGGTGGTTCCTGTTGACAGCCTGTAGTTCGCGGTGAGAGAGTTCAAGCAATCAGCCAGGGACACCTAGGGACACAAGGGTGGGACATGCAGAACCAGCTCGTTCTGACCACGATGGAGTGGGCGGTCTGGCGCTATCCGTCGGCCGAGCTCTCAGCCGACGGGGCATGGGTGCTGTTCAGCGGAGAAGCCGAGTCGGTCCTGCCGAGCGACGTCTTCGAGGACGACGGCGACTTCGAGCCACGGCCTCGTCGTCTTCGACACTCAGTGGGCGACGCGTTCGATCATTTCCGTGCGCTCGCTGTCCTCAACGAAGGTCGGGCCGACCATCTCGTGGAGCACGTCCGTCGATTCGGGCTGTCGGTACTGTGCCGGGATCACGGCCTCCCGATGTGGCATCGAGTGCCGGACCGGACATCCCTCGAGGATGGCCGCGGTCCCGGACGTGGAGGGAGTTGCCTGGCGGGCGGGCCGTCGAAAAGCAGTCCGATCGCGGGAGTCCGGGTGGAAGAGGCTGTACGTCTCGCCACCTTCTTCGAAACGGTGTTGGACCTCGCCTACACCATTCGGCGCGGTCGGGTGATTGCACCGTGGCATGTCGAGGGTGTGAGCGTGCCGGGATACCCCGGTCGTGACATCGTTCAACGGCTTGCGTTGGAGGAGATCCAGCGCGACGGGAAGCCTCTGCCCGGCCGGTCGAGAGACCTGGTCTCTCGTGCCTCCGAGCGATTTCTTTCTCAGTGCGGCGTTCAAGCTGGTGTCTCTTGGCTGGAGCGACGACGTCCTGAGTTGGTGATGAAGGTTCAGGACTCGTGGGGGATGTACACCTTGGAGCTCGTCCGTCGCTTGAGCACGGACGGTGAGCGTCGGTCAATTTTCCAATGCGTGAACTGCGGGACGCCGGTCCAGTTGCCCCGTCGCCCACGCGACGGCGACCTCGTCTACTGCACAGCGGCGGACTGCCGTCGCGAAAAGGAACGCCAGCGCAAAGCTGCTCAGCGAGCAAGGAAGAGGAACGACTCATGAGCGACGGACGTCGCGGCAGCGTGAAGCAAGCCGCCAACGGAACGTGGGGCTTTATCGTCGACGTCGAGAGCGACGAGATCCTGCCTTCCGGCAAGCCGAAGCGCAAGCAGACCCGCCGCCGCGGGTTCGCGACCAAGAAGGCCGCGCAGGCCGAGCTCACGCGAGTCCTCACGTCACTCGAGCACGCGGAATACGTCGCCCCGAGCCGGCAGACCGTCGCCGAGTTCCTCCAGACCACGTGGCTGCCGTCAGTGCGGCACACGCTCAAGAGCTCGACGTACGACTCCTACGCTCGCAACATCCGTCTGCATGTCGCCGGCCGCTTTCTCGGTGCCCGGCAGCTGCAGAAGGTCGACGGCCAGTCCCTGAACCTGCTGTACTCGCTGCTCCTCGACGGGGACGACGATCATCGCAAGCTCTCGGTGAAATCGGTCCGCTACATCGCGATGATCCTGCACCGCGCATTCCGCGATGCGCAGAAGTGGGGCGCGCTCAGTCACAACCCCGTCGACCGGTCCGACCCGCCGGCACTGACGGCCGCGCGCGAGATGAAGACGTGGACGACCGAGCAGGCACGCACGTTCCTCGCCTTTGTGAGGGACGACAGGAACTATGGCGCCTACCAGTTGATGCTTTACACGGGCATGCGCCGCGGAGAGGCGCTCGGCCTGAAGTGGTCTGACATCGACCTCGACGCGCGGCACCTGCGAATCGTCCGCAGCTACGTCTCCACCGGCGCGCAGCGCAAGGGCGACATTGCGGCCGAGTTCAGCAGCCCGAAGACCGCGAAGGGGCGGCGACAGCTTGCGCTCGACGACGGCACGATCGCCGCGCTGCGCGCCCACCGCGCGCGGCAGAACCAGGAGCGCCTCGCCCTTGGGATCGGGTACGACGACCAGGACATGGTGTTCGCCGCCGCTGACGGTCGGCCGATCCACCCGAAGGTGTTCAGTGACAAGTTCCGTCGTGACGTCCTCGCCTCGGGCGTTCCACTGATCCGCCTGCACGACCTGCGCCACACCTATGCCACGGTCGCGCTCAACGCTGGCGTGCACCCGAAGATCGTCCAGGAGCGCCTGGGGCACTCGAGCATCAGCGTGACGCTGGACATCTACAGCCACGTGGACCTTGAGATGCAGTCTGTGGCGGCGGCGCGGGTCGCGGCCCTTCTGACAGGAGATCCCTCATGAGCGACAACATCCATGCCGAAGTCGTCGACGCGATCGTGAAGGCGTGGACGGCCCTCGATCCCAGCGCGCTGCAGGGGCTGTCGGAGGTGACTCGCGAAGAGAAGGAGGCGGCCGATGCGCTCATCCTCGAGGCGTTCTCGTTGCGTCAGCCACAGGGCGAAGCGTTCCTGAAGGTGTACGAGGTCTTCCAAGACGCCGGCCTCAAGGTTGCGGGCATGTCCTGGCCCGAGGTCTTCGACCGGCTCGACGACTCACACATTGCGAGACTGCGCGAGCTCTACCCGGCCATCCCTCAGGGCGGCCGTGCTGAGTTCGACCGCCGATTCGGAAGGCCCGATCTGTGAGCCCGCGTGACCACTTCGTGACCACCGAGCCCTTCACGGCCTCAGGATCACAAACGAACTTGCCTCTGACCTGCGGCAATGTGCCGTTCAGGTCCGTGCTCCCGGTGGGGGTCGAACCCACACTGGGGCGGGTTTAAGCCGCCTGCCTCTGCCATTGGGCTACGGGAGCGCGATGTCAGACTAGGCGTTCCAAGCGCCGAGGAGGAACGGCTACTCCTGTGGCCACACGGACACGATGCCCTTGCCGCCAGGCTTGACCCAAAGGGCCACGGTTGCCTCCCCGCTCTTTGTACCTAGGGTCCTTCGGTACTCAGCAGCGTTCGCGCGCGACAGGTAGGCGACGACGTGGTTGTCGACGACCACAGCAACGGCGTTCGGGTCGTGAGGGTTGCGGGCCTCGGGAGTCAGGTGAGCGACGAAAGACTCGTTGATCGGCAAGCGACAGTTCTTGAGGGACGCAGGCGCGTGCCCCCGGGCCTTCAACAGGCCGACGAGTGCCGATTGATAGAACGACTCCCCCACGAACAGCTGCTCACCACGCACCGGCGTGAAGGTCACTGATGGCGGTGGCTGCTTGAACAGCTCGCTGAAAAATCCCATCCCCGGAACCTACGTGCCTTCGTCCACTCAGGAGGCTGTATCGCAAATTCACCGTTTGATGTAGGCGGCGCAACCGAATCGAGGCGGCAATCAAGCCTCGAGCCGACGTGCGATCGCGTCGAACGCGCGCTTGTCGTAGGCGACGAGCCGGGCCCAAGCGACCTGCGTAGGGGTGGAGCGGAGGGTGTCGACGGCTGCCGCGACGGCGTCGTCGAACGGCCAGCCGTAGGAGCCCGCGCTGATCAGCGGGAAGGCGATCGATGTGGCGCCGAGCTCGTCGGCCACGGTCAGGGCTTTGGCGTAGCACGACGTCAGCAGCGTGCGGTCGCGCTCGCCGCGGTTGTGGTTCGGTCCCACGACGTGGATCACCCACCTCGACGGCATGCGGCCGGCCGTCGTCCAACCGGCCTGGCCCGTCTCCAGACCGTGCGGGAAGCGGCGACGGCAGTCCTCCAGCACCTCCGGGCCGCCCGCGCGGTGGATCGCGCCGTCCACCCCTCCCCCGCCACGCATGGCACGGTTCGCCGCGTTGACCACGGCGTCGACGTCCTGGGCCGTGATGTCGCCCTGCACCACCTCGAGTTCCATCCCCCTACTACACCACCCACGGCGGTGAGGTGAAGCGTCGTTCACGAGTTCGAGAGGTGCGGTCGGGGTTGCCGCCGGCGTCGGCGGAAAGTGGCACCCTTGCCGAGGAGCACCGACCAACGCGTGCCCGGAGGGAGATCCGTGGACGTCAAGCGAGCGCACGTCGCGGTCGTCGTCGTGGCTGCCGCCAGCGCAGCCACCGTGTGGACCGTGACCGGACGAGCCGAAGGTCTCGGGGCGCTCACCACTGCCGTGGCCGTCGCCGCCTGGACGGCGTGGGTGATCGTCGGTCGACGCCGACGGGACGCGCGACGCTCGCTCGCGGACGGCGGGACCGCCCGACGCGACGACCTGAGTGTCGACGACTGCCTGAACATCCTCTTCGTCGTGGTCATGTGCCAGCCCCTCCTGCGCTACGTCGCGCGCGCCGAGGCCGCGGCGGACGGCGCCCTCTGGGTCGGTACCGCGGTCGCCGCCTATCTCGTCTGGGCCTACTACGGACGCCCTCGACTCAAGCGACGGTCAGTTTCCGCACCCGCAGCCGACTCCTGACGGTCAGACCCCGCCGACGCACGCGAAGAACTCGTCGGCCGAGGTGTCCTTCTGACGACCCTGCGCGCCTTGGCTGCCCCGAGCAGCACACGACTCGGTCAGCCGTTACCTGATGAAGCACGGGATCGGAAGAGTTCTTCACGAACTCGAGAAGACGGGGCCGCGCGCTCGCGCGAGGGGTGGTCCCTCCGGCAGCGTGACCCGCGAGCACGAGAGTCGAGGGAGAGCTGCATGAGCGTCACCAAGAGTCGCGCGACGGTCGCCGCCGTCACCGTCGCCGCCGGCATCGGACTGTGGACGTCGAACGGAACCGCTGAAACCGTCGCAGCGGCTGCTGCCGTCACGCTGTTGGTCGCATGCAGCGTTGCTGACCGACCCGGATGGTCCCGACACCGACCCGTGAAGATCACGCGAACGGACGCATGGGTCGGGAGGTCGAAACCTCTTCTCACGAGTGGTCTCGTCACCGGGACGGCCCTGGCGCTCGTGTGCGTCACCGGGGTGAATGCGGGTGCCGCCTCGAGAGAGGACCCGACGGAGTCGTTCACCCATGCCATCTCCGACGGCACGACGAGGGCGGGCTCGACTGTCGCGCAGCCGAACGCTGAGGTTGACGTCCCGACGTCGGGCGAGAGTGAGATCGTCGCGGCCGGTGTCGGCGGGACCGTCACCATCGACACGCCAGCGAAGGGCCGCGGGGAGGTCGCCGACGACGAGCTCACTCGCGTCTACAACGGAGAGCACGACGACAGCCGCGTCGCCGTCCAGCCCACCGCCGACGGGGTGCGCGCAGCCATCGCGATCGACTCCGCCGACGCTCCTGAGCGCTACCCGTTCGAGCTCGGCGGCGACGCCGAACGGCTCGTGCTGGACGAGCAGGACGGCAGCGTCTGGGTGTTCGGGAACGGCAAGGAACCGCTCGGCCACTTCGAGTCTCCCTGGGCCTACGACGCGGCCGGCAGGCCCGTTCCCACCCACTACGAGGTCAGCGGCACGACGCTCACCCAGGTCGTGGAGCACAAGGCGGGCAACTTCAGCTACGGGATCACTGCAGACCCGAAGTGGAGCAAGAAGTGGATCAAGAAGTTCAAGAAGCTCTTCAAGGTGTGCCTGGGCCTCACGCTCAGTACCGAGGCGCTCCTGCAGCTGGTCAGCTCGCCAAACAAGGCAGCGAAGTTCATGGTCCGCCGTCTCGGCCTGTTCGGCGCGGTGTACTGCGGCGGAGGAATCATCGAGGAGCTCCTGTGACCAAGACACCCCCACACCACGACGCCACCACCACGTTCTTCGGCGCCTCCATGATCCTCATGGCAGCGATCATCGGGCCCGGCCTGATCGCGATGTTCCTGACCGACGACTTCTGGCTGATCCTCGCGACGATGGCGGTCGGAGCGTTCGTCGGGCTCGTCATCCGGGCGCGGATGGACCAGCCTCCGCGAGGCTGAGCCGACCGCACCATCCCGACGGTGTCGTCAGACCACGCCCACCCACGCGAAGAACTCGTCCGCGGAGATCACCGGCTTGCCGTACTCGCGGGCCTTGCGCGCCTTGCCCGACTGGGTGCCGACCTCGGCGACGACGAGGAGGTCGCACCTCGTCTTCGTCACGTTGGCGGCGGGGGCGAGGCCGGCGTCGCGGGCGAGGCGCTCCATCTCGTCGCGCCCGTAGGTCCGCCCCGACGGCGACGTGGCGGTGCCGGTGAAGCACACGCGCGCGCCGGGCTGTAGCACGTCGGACGCCGACGGGTTGGCTGCATCGATGGTCGCGACGAGGTCGTCGACGAAGCGCTCGTCCAGCAGCTTCTCGACCATCCGCAGGCGCTCGACGAGCTGGGGCGAGAGGCGCGACGCCTTCGTCGCGACGTTGGCCAGCCGCGCGACCACCGCGTCGGCCACCACCCGCGGAGGGCGCTCCCCCGACGGCACAGAAGCACCGCCGAGCAGCGTCGCGCTCACCCCGACGCTGGCCTCCACGAGCGCGGAGAGGGTGGGGAGGCGGTCGGTCGACGGGGGCGTGAGGTCGGGGTCCCGCGTGAGCAGGTAGCTCGGGTCGGGCAGGCCCTCGGCCGGCTCGAACGGCGTGCTGGCGGCGACGGCCAGGCCCTCGTCGCGCATCCGCGTGAACGCCGACAGCGCCGCGCGCGCCTGGTCGGCCGCACGCCCCGACGACATCGCCATCCGCTCCGCCGACGACAACCCGCCGAACGGCAGCTCGACGCCGAAACCCATCGGCACCACGTGCTGCAGTCGCTTGAGCTCGAAGTCGACCTTGCCGAGGGCGTCGTCCACCCGCGAGCCGACCAGCGTGACGCCCTCCAGCAGCGGCGCCAGCACCGCCCACGCCTCCGGCAGGGTCGGCGCCAGCAGCACGTCGTCGGCGGAGATGCCGAAGCGGGCGCGCGCGTCGGCGAGGTCGCGCTCGGGGTTCACGAGCGTGCTCACCGCGGTGCCGTCGTCGAACGCGACCGCCAGCTCCACGGGTCGGGGCCGCGAGAACGTGCCCTCGTCGCCGACGAAGCAGACCCCCAGCGCCGCGAAGCGGTCCGGCGCCGTGCGCGCCACCTCGCCCGACAGGAACCGCGTGACCCGACGGTCGGTGCGCAGGTGCCGCGGCTCGATCGGCCGCTTCAGCACCAGCCCCGCCATCGACGTCGCCCGGCTCAGCGCCACGTACACCTGGCCGGTCGCGAACACGCCGCCCGTCAGGTCGACGACGAGCCGGTCGAGCGTCTGCCCCTGGCTCTTGTGGATCGTGATCGCCCACGCCAACCGGCACGGCAGCTGCCGGTACGTGCCCACGACCCCGCGGGTCAGCGTGCCGCCGTCGACGACCGGCCGCGTCACCTCCCACGTGTACTCATCGACCGTGACGACCGAGCCGTCGGCCAGCTCCACCTCCAGCTCGACGTCGCCCGAGACGTCGTCGGCCTCGATGCCCACGACGCGCGCGAGCGAGCCGTTGACCCACCGGTCGCTGGGGTCGTTGGTGAGCATCATGACCTGCGCGCCGACCTTCAGCCGCAGCACCGTGTCGGTGGGCGGGTCGAACCCGCCGAGGTCGCCACTCTCCCGCGCGACGCTCGTGACGACCTCGCCCGGGAGCCGCTCCAGCCGCTCGCGGTTGCGGGCCGTGACGATCGAGTTCGACGGCGCGAGCGTCAGCCACAGCTCGTCCTCCGGCGGCTCGAAGTCGCGATCGACGCGGCTGTTCAGCTCCTCGCGCGCCTGCTCCAGCAGCACCCCCTCGCGCACCGCGTTGAGCAGCCCGGTGAGGGTATCGTCGCCGAGCTGGCGGAACACCGTCGTGAGCGCGACGGTCGGGAACGCGTCGCGGTCGAAGCAGTGCGCCGAGTAGAAGTACTCGGTGTCGTAGTGGGTGCGGAAGAACTCGGTCTCGCGGTCGCCGACGATCGGCGGCAGCTGCAGAAGGTCACCGACGAGCACCACCTGCACCCCACCGAACGGCTCCCCCTCGCGCGGCCCGAAGCGACGCAGCGCGGCCTCGACCATGTCGAGCACGTCGGCGCGCACCATCGACGCCTCGTCGACGACGAGCGTCTGCAGACCGCGGATCGCGCGCGTGAACCGTCCCGGCCGGTAGCTGCCGGAGCGGACGTCGTCGAGCGTCGTGGTCGGGCGGAAGCCGAACAGCCGATGGATCGTGTAGCCGTCGACGTTCAGCGCGGCGATGCCGGTCGGTGCGGCCACCACCACGCGGCGCTCCGTCGTCTCCAGGAAGTGCCGCACGAGCGTCGACTTGCCGGTGCCCGCCTTGCCCGTAAGGAACAGGTGGCTGCCCGACTCCAGGAGCTCCAGCGCGCGCTCGATCTCCGGCGTGATGGTCAGGTCGGGCACGAGGTCAGGGTGTCACGCGAGGGTCAGGAGTCGGTCGCGAACGTGTACGCGACGTCGGCGCCGGGGTCGATGCTGGTGATGAGTCGTCCGTAGAACGCCTTCGTCTGCTCCTCGAGGGCCTCGCGGTTCTTCGCGACGTACTCCGCCTGTTGGCCGTCGCCGAGGATCTTGTTGACCAGCTCGAACCGGTCGACGTCCGCCGTCACAAAGCTGAGCACGCCGCCGTCAGTCACGGCCTCCTCGAACTTCGGCTGGTCGTAGCCGATGAACGTGAACGCCGGCACCGACACCGAGTAGCCGTCGGCGCCGTCCCGGGAGACGTCGACCTTCGCACCATCGATCCCCAGCTTCGCGGTGAACTCGTACTGGACGTACACCGTCTCGCTCGTACCGGGCACGCTCCGCCCGAAGATCGTGGAGCTGCGCTTCTCGCTGGTGATCCCCTGGATGTTCAGGCCCACCAGCGCGACCTCCTCGGTCCGCTCCACGGCCTGGATCACCTGGGAGTCCCTGCTCCTGGACTCGATCCCGAAGGGCGACAGGAACCCGGCGTTCCTCGACACGACGAGCCCGCCGACCAGCAGCGCAAGCACACCTACGACGGCAAGGACGCGTGTCAACCACTTCACTGCGAGGCTCCCGGGGAGGTTGGCGACGAAGCACGGGGCCGCGGGCTCCGGCGTCGCTCGAGGCGAGTCTCCACGGTATCGGCCGACCACGTGGTTGTCGTTCCGAACGTCCGTCGGTGCCGACGCCCTGCGACGGCACACGACCCCGTCGAGCGGGCCCGACACGAGCACAGCCCATCCCCTCGTCCGTCCATCGCGGCGCGACGCATACCCCATCGCAGCCGTCGACGGAAGGCTTCTTCAGGAGATCGAGAGAAGGGCGCGCCGAGCCTGCCGGCCCTGCGAGTGTCGCGATCGCAGCGCCGCTCACCCGGTGGCGCCCGATCACGAGAGAGCGGCCCCCATGCCCCCTTCCGCCCCCTTGACCGCGGTCACGACGGTCACCGCCACCGCGGTGCTCGCCGGCCTGCTCGCGGCCCCGTCCACCCGTCCCCCCGTCCTGCACGGCGCGTCCGACACCTCCGTCTTACCCACCACGCAGCGCATCGACGACGGGTCCACCCGCACCGTCGACACGACCGACCCGTCCGACGAGCGACTCCCTCTCAACGGCGACCTGACCCCCACCACCCCCACACCGGCGCCGGTCTACCCGGGCGGCTCGGGCTGGGAACCGATCCGTCGCTCGACCACGCAGCAGATCACCATCGGCGGGGTCGGCACCGTGCCCGCCGACGCCTTCGGCGCGCGGCTCAAGATCAGCGGCCGCTGGCTGACGAAGAAGGACGCCGGCGTGCTCGCGGTCCGCGACCCCGAGCTGGCCGGCGACGTCATGTGGATCGAACGTCCCCCCGCGTCGAGCTACGTCTCGACCGAGACCTTCGCGACGACCCTCTCGCAGGACGGCACGATCGAGATCCAGAACTCCTCCCGCACCGACATCGACGTCAAGGTCGAGGTGCTCGGCTGGTACACCGACCCCGACCCGCAGAGCGACGTCGGCGCCGGCGTCGAGGACGGCTTCGCGCTGATCGAGCAGATCCCCGACGCCGAGACCACCACGCAGGACGACATCGACGCCTGGCTCGCCGACCAGGGCCTGGCCCGCGAGGAGTCCGTGTCCGACGCGGACTCCACCGAGGCGAGCCCCGCGGTCTTCGACCCGCGCACCGACCGCTCGGCCCTCGCGACCGGCGCGGCCGCGTGCGTCCGCTCGATCGTCATCGCCGTCATCAGCAACATCTTCCTCGTCGCCAAGCTGGCGAAGGTGAAGGCGGCGATCAAGGCCGTGGGCGGTGCGAAGAAGGCCTACCGCGCGCTGCGCAAGGCGTACAAGGCCTACCGCAAGGCGGGCTACGGCCGGTCGTCGTCGGCCAAGTACGCCTTCCGGAAGGTGTTCAAGCGCGACGGCGTGGGCAAGGAGGCGCAGGCCGTCCTGCTCGAGATCGCGTCCGTCCAGGGCGTCATCGACAACTGCTTCTAGGGGGCACCGCGTCATGAAGAGCATCGACGACTACATCGGCGTCCTCGCCGTCACCGCGGTCACGTGCGTCGTGATCGGCTACGTCGACAGCAACGAGGCGGCGTCGGGCGCCTACACGCTCGCCTGCGTCATCGCGATCTACCTGCTGGTGCTCTACGTCGTACGACGACTGCGAGCCCACCGGTCTGCCGACGACGAGCCGCCCGCGACGTAGCGCTCGACTCCCCCGACGGCCCCGTCCTCCCCCGAGGGCGGGGCCGCCGGGCGTCGTGGAGGAGCCGAGGACCTGGACGTCCCACCCACTACGCTCGCCGCGTGGACACTGCGACGCTGCCCCTGCTGGGCCTCCTCCTCGTGGCCTGCGTCGGCCTCAAGCAGCTGGTCGACATCAAGCGGGCGTCGCGGGCGGCTGCGAGCGCCGCCTACGTGCAGCGGTACTGGCAGATCGCCGACGACCTCCGTCGGGCTGGCAGCGACCCGCTCGAGATCCACGGGGACCCTCGCTACCTGCAGCTCCTGGAGGACGAGCTCGCCGTCGCCGCGATCGGTCTGCTCGACGAGCAGCAGTGGGCCACCTGGCACGGCGTCCTCGACGAGGAGCCGGCGCGGACGAGGGTCCTCGACGCGCTCCAGGTCTGCGACCCCCGGACGGTCGCGTTCTCTCGCCTGCGCCGCTGCCTCGACCAGCGGCAGCGCGACGGCGCACGTCACGACATCTCGCGCTGCGCCGGCGCCTGAACGCACCGCGGCCCCGCCCCCGAGGAGGACGGGGCCGCGCTAGGGACTACGTCAGGCGTCGAGGCCGGACTCGATCGTCGTGAGCTCGTCCTCGGTGAGCTCGAGGTCGGCTGCCTCGGCCGAGTTCTTCGCCGACTCCGGACGCGAGGCGCCGGGGATCGGGACCACGACAGGCGCCTGGGCGAGGTGCCACGCGAGCGCGACCTGGTGCGGGCTCACGCCACGCGCGTCGGCCACCTCCTGGAACGCCGAGTGGTCCGAGCCGAAGTCGCCGGCCTTCTTGATGCCGCCGAACGGGCTCCACGGCAGGAACGCGACGCCGATCTCGGCGCAGTGCCGCAGCTCGTCACGGCTCGACAGGAACGCCGGGCTGAACTGGTTCTGCACCGACACGAGCCGGCCGTCGAGCACCTCGTTGGCCTCGTCGATCTGCGCGACCGTGGCGTTGGAGATGCCGGCCTGCTGGATGACGCCCTCGTCGAGCAGCTCCTTCAGCGCGCCGATCGACTCCGCGTACGGCACCTCCGGGTCAGGGCGGTGGAACTGGTAGAGGCCGATCGACTCGACGCCGAGCCGCTTCGCCGACGCCTTCGCAGCGTCCTTGAGGTAGTCGGGGTGACCGTTCTGCGTCCACGAGCCGTCGCCGGGGCGCAGGTGGCCGCCCTTCGTCGCGACGAGCACGTCCTTGCCGGCCGCGTGGCCCTTCAGCGCCTCCGCGATGAGCTCCTCGTTGTGACCGACCTCGTTCGCGTCGCGGTGGTACGCGTCGGCGGTGTCGATGAAGGTCACGCCGGCGTCAAGCGAGGCGTGGATCGTGGCGATGGAGCGCTCACGGTCTGGCCGCCCCTCGATCGACATCGGCATGCCGCCGAGTCCGATCGCGCTGACGGTCGCGGTGCCGATGGTGCGCTGCTGCACTGGGTCCTCCTGAGGGTCGATGGACGTCGTTGAACCTTCACCTTCGACCGTACGCCTCGTGCGCGAGCGCGCCAGCCGAGCGGGTCAGGACCCCGAGACGTCAACGACGTTCGTCAGCGGCTCCCCCGCCGCGATCCGTCGCACCTGTTCCCGCACGAGGGGCTCGATGCGCTCGAGCCGCGTCGCCACCGCTCCCCCGACGTGGGGCGCGACGAGCACGCCCGGGGTGGTCCACAGCGGGTGGTCGTCGGGCAGCGGCTCGGGGTCGACGACGTCGAGCGCGAGGCGCACGTGGCCCGACGTGGCGTGCCGCACGAGCGCGTCGGTGTCGGCGACCTTGCCGCGCGCGACGTTCACCAGCAGGGCGCCGTCCTGCATCGCGGCGAGGAAGGCGTCGTCGACGAGGTGGTGCGTCGACTCGCCGTAGGGCACCGCGACGACCACGACGTCGACGTCGGCCAGCAGGTCGTGCACCTCGTCGATGCCGTGCACGTGGCCGCGCTCGTCGTCACGCGCCGACGACGCGACCCGCACGAGGTCGACGCCGAACCCGTCGAGGCGGCGTTCGACCTGGTGGCCGATGCCGCCGACGCCGAGCAGGAGCACCCGCTTGCCGAGCAGGCCGGGTCGGGCCGTGCCCTTGTCCCACCGGTCGTCGTCGCGGGCGGCGTTGCGCACGAAGTCGTCGAGCCCGCGCAGCGACGCCAGGGTGAGCGCGACGGCCAGCTCGGCGGTCGGCTCCTCGTGCACGTCGACCGCGTTGCACCAGGTGATGCCGTCGGGCACGTGGCCGATCGCGTCGTCGTAGCCGAGCGACTGCGCCTGCACGGCCTTGATCCGGTCGGCGTCGAGGACGGAGAGGTCGCCGGTGAGCACGTACGGACGGACGGCGAGGTCGAGCACCACGTCGGCCGGGGGTGGTCCGGCGAAGTCCCACACGTGGAGCTCGGCCGTCCCGTCGGACTCCAGGTCGGCGAACAGGTCGCGGGTCTCGTCGTCGGGGAGGCTCAGCTGCACGGGCATGGGTCCGATCATGCCGGTCCCTCGCCGACGTGCACGCCGTCGGTGCGCCCACCTACCGTGGCTGCATGAGCACCTGGAGCATCGTCGCGGCCGTGGTCGGCGGCCTCGTGCTGCTCTGGGCTGTCCTCGTCGGGCTGCTGTGGGTCGCGGCACGACGCACGTCGCAGCGGGTCGACCTGCGCGACCTGCTGCGCCTCGTGCCCGACCTCGTCCGACTCACGCACCGTCTCGCCCGCGACCCGTCCCTGCCGCGCGGCGTCCGCGTGCGGCTCGTCGCCCTCCTCGTCTACCTCGCCCTCCCGATCGACCTCGTCCCCGACGTCATCCCCGTGGTCGGGTACGCCGACGACGTGGTCGTGGTCGCGCTGGTGCTGCGGTCGGTGGTGCGGCGGGCCGGGCCCGAGGCCATCGAGCGCCACTGGCCGGGCACCGACGCTGGGCTCGCCGCGGTGCTGCGCCTGGCCGGCGTCACGTCGGGGGCTGCGTCGTGACCGACGCGGCCGCACGTCTGGAGGAGGAGCGTCGACGCCTGCTCGCGTCGATCACGTCACGCGACGCCGACGTCGCCGGCATCGTCGCCGCCCGCGAAGGGTCCAACGTCGACGACGAGCACGACCCGGAGGGTGCCACGATCGCCTTCGAGCGGTCGCAGGCCGACCACGCCGCCGACAGCGCACGTCGCCGGCTCGTCGCCGTCGAGTCAGCGCTGCGCCGCGTCGAGGACGGCACCTACGGCGTCTGCGAGGTGTGCGGTCGCCCGATCGGCGAGGGTCGACTCGAGGCCCTCCCGGCCACCACCCTCTGCGTCGTCTGCGCGTCCCGACCCCGCTGAGTGTGACGTTTGGGGCCCGGATCGGGCCGATCCGGGCCCCAAACGTCACACTCAGCGGGGTGGGGGGGTGCGCCGCGGGGTCAGGGCCAGCGCTGCGCGGCGCCCCAAGCGATGCCGTCGAGGATGTCGTGCTCGCTCACCAGCACCTCGTCGGTGGCGAGGGGGACGGAGCCAAGGACGGCGTCGAGGATCATCGCGCCGGCGCCGATCACGTCGGCGCGACCCGGGTGCATGAACGGCAGGGCGCGACGGTCCGCCACCGACATGCGCAGCAGCGACAGGCAGGCGGTGCGGACGTCGTCGACGGAGATGCGGGCGCCGTGGATCTGCGACGAGTCGTACGACGGGAGCTCCAGGGCGTGGGCGGCGACCGTCGTGATGGTCCCCGCCACCCCCACGAGGTTGCTCACCGGGTCGAGCCCTGACAGCCGGGGTGTCAGCACGTCGTCGAGGTAGGACTCGAGTGCGGTCACCTCGTCGATCGAGGCGGGGTCGCTGCGCAGGAACCGCTCGGTCAGCCGCACCGATCCGACGTCGAAGGAGTGCGACCAGCCGACGTCGCCGTCGGCACCGACCACCAGCTCCGTCGAGCCGCCGCCGATGTCGACGACGAGGGCCGGTCCCGCCAGCGAGCGCGTCGCCCCGAGGAACGAGGCGCGGGCCTCCTCCTCGCCCGACAGCACCTCGAGGTCGATGCCCAGCACCGAGCGCACGCCGTCGCTCAGCTCGTCGGCGTTCGACGCGTCACGGGCGGCCGACGTCGCGCAGAAGCGCACCCGCTCGGCGCCGAGCACGGTGGCCAGCTCGCCGAACTCGCGGGTGACGGCGAGCGTGCGCTCCAGCGCGTCGGGGTGGAAGCGACCGGTCTCGTCGACGCCCTGCCCGAGGCGGACGACCCGCATCTCGCGCACGACGTCGCGCTTCTGGTCGCCACGCACGTCGGTGACGAGCAGGCGCAACGAGTTCGTCCCACAGTCCATCGCGGCCACGCGGAGGGCATCCGGCATGCCCCGACCCTACCGACGACACAGGGCCCGGACGGTGTCCGGGCCCTGTGGGTCGTCCCACGTCGCGTCAGCGTGCGACGTCGAGCTCTTCGTCCTTGCGGGGCGTGTAGCCGTGGTCGTCGTCGACCATCGTCGTCTCGTCGAACGGGTCGTCGCCGGCCAGGACGGCGTCGAGCTTCTGCCGGTCGATCGAGTGGGTCCAGGTGCCGATGAGCACCGTCGCGACCGCGTTGCCGGCGAAGTTCGTCAGCGCACGCGCCTCGGACATGAAGCGGTCGATGCCGACGATGAGGCCGACGCCGTCGACGAGGTCGGGGCGGTGCGACTGCAGGCCGCCGGCCAGCGTCGCGAGACCGGCACCGGTCACGCCTGCCGCACCCTTGGAGGCGATCATCATGAACAGCAGCAGGGAGAGCTGCTCGCCGAAGCTCAGCGGGTCGCCGGTGGCCGACGCGACGAACAGGGTCGCCATCGTCAGGTAGATCGCGGTGCCGTCGAGGTTGAAGGAGTAGCCGGTCGGCACCACGACGCCGACGGTCGACTGGTGCACGCCCGCGTGCTCCATCTTGGCGATGAGGCGCGGCAGGGCCGACTCCGACGACGACGTCGACACGATGAGCAGGAACTCACGACCCAGGTACTTCAGCAGGCTGAAGATGTTGATGCCGGTGACGGCCTTGAGCAGCGCGCCGAGGATGCCGAAGACGAACAGGAAGCACGTGATGTAGAAGCCGACCATGAGGACGGCGAGGCTGCGCAGGGCGTCCATGCCGGTCTCGCCGACCACGGCGGCGATCGCGCCGAACGCGCCGATGGGGGCCAGCCACATGATCATGGCGAGCACGCGGAAGACGAGCTTCTGCAGGTACCCGACGCCGACGAGGATCGGCTCGCCCGCGCGACCCATGGCCTGCAGCGCGAAGCCGACGAGCAGGGCGACGAACAGCGCCTGCAGCACGTCGCCGGACGTGAGGGAGGAGACCATCGTGTCGGGGATCATGTGCAGGATGAACTCGGCGGTCGTCTGCTTCTCACCGCCGGCGGACTCGGCCGCCTTCGCCGCGCCCTCCGGGGTGATCTGCAGGCCCTCGCCCGGGTGCAGGATGTTGCCGACGGCCAGGCCGATGGCCAGGGCGAACGTCGACATCGTGATGAAGTAGCCGAGCGCCATGCCGCCGACCTTGCCCACCTGCGCGGCGCTGCGGACCGAGCCGACGCCGAGCACGATGGTGCAGAAGATGACGGGGCCGATCATCATCTTGATCAGCTTGACGAAGCCCTCGCCGAGCGGCTTGAGCTCCTTCGCGAAGTCGGGCGCCGCGAAGCCGACGGCGATGCCGGCGAGCACCGCGGCGATGACCGCGATGTAGAGGTAGTGCGTGCGGTCGCGCCGGGTGCGCGCCTGCGGGGTGGTGCTGGTCATGGTTCCTCCTGTGGGACGACCTGCCCACCGTGCCCGGTCACGTGACCCGGGTCACCGTTGCGTACATAGAGTTCGGTGACCGCGGTCACAGCGGCTTCGTCGAGGTGGGACGATGCGGTCGTGCCCCGCCCGTCGTCCGTCGCGCGCCAGATCCTGCTCTGGCAGGTCGTCGTCGTGTGCGTGCTGGTGCTCGGTGGCGTGGCCGCCGCCTGGTTCGACGCCCGCGCCGACGCGACGGCCTCGGCACGCCAGCGCGCGCTCGACCTCGCGGTCGCGGTCGCCGACTCCCCGACGGTGCGCGAGGCCGTCCGCACGACGGACCCGTCGACGACGCTCCAGCCGTTCGCCGAGCAGGTGCGTCGCGACAGCGGCACCGACTTCGTCGTCATCATGTCGCGCGACGGCATCCGCTACTCCCACCCCGACCCGGCCAACATCGGCAAGCGCTTCCTCGGGTCGATCACCCAGGCCCAGGCGGGCCGGACGTACAGCGAGGAGTACGTCGGCACGCTCGGACCGTCGGTGCGGGCCGTCGTGCCGGTGCGCGCGGGGGCCGGCGACGACGACGTCGTGGCGCTCGTGTCGGTCGGGATCCGCACGGCGAAGCAGCGCGACGAGGTCGTCGACGCGCTCCCCCGGATCCTCGGCGCCGCCGCGCTGGCCGCGCTCGTGGGCATCCTCGGCGCGTGGCTCATCCACCGGCGCCTGCGCCGCCAGACGCACGGGCTCGGCGAGCAGGAGATCACCCGCATGTACGAGTACTACGACGCGGTGCTGCGGGCGGTGCGCGAGGGACTCGTGCTGGTCGACTCCGGCGGCCGGGTGAGCCTCGTGAACCGCGAGGCCGAGCGTCTGCTCGACGTGGAGGCGTCGCGGGCGGTAGGCCGCGACGTCGCGGAGCTCGGCCTGGAACCCACGCTGACCGACGCGGTGCGCGCGGGCGGACCGCTCTCCGACGTCGTGGTGGCGCTCGCCGACCGCGTGCTCATCGTCAACGCGGCGCGCGCCCGCTGGGAGGGTCGCGACGTCGGCACGGTGCTCACGGTGCGCGACCGCACGGAGCTGCAGGGCGTGACGGCCGAGCTCGACACCGTGCGCAGCCTGGCCGACTCGCTGCGGTCGCAGAGCCACGAGACGGCGAACCGGCTGCACACGATGGTCTCCCTCGTCGAGATGGGCCGCACGCAGGAGGCGGTCGAGTTCGCGACGCACGAGATGCGCCTGGCGCAGGGGCTGACCGACCAGATGGTGGCTGCGGTCGAGGAGCCCGTGGTGTCGGCGCTGCTGCTGGGCAAGTCGGCGCAGGCGCACGAGCGCGGCGTGCGGCTCGACGTCGACCCGGGCTCCGCCGTCACGGGGCTCCCGCTCGGCCCGCACGACGCGGTGACGGTGCTGGGCAACCTGCTCGACAACGCGATCGACGCGGCGCAGGGCACGGCGGACGCGACCGTGGCGGTGCACCTGCACGCCAGCGACACGCACCTCGATGTCGTGGTCGAGGACTCCGGCCCCGGCATCCCCGAGGACGCGCGCGAGCAGGTCTTCGAGCGGGGCTGGTCGACGAAGGTCGACGACCGTCTGCACGGCCGAGGCCTGGGTCTGGCGCTGGTGGGTCAGGTGGTGCGCCGCCACGGCGGTAGCGTGCGCGTCGGCTCGGGTGCGCTCGGCGGGGCCATGGTCGAGGTGGAGATCGGGGAGGACGCGTGATCCGCACGCTGGTCGTCGAGGACGAGAGAGTCGCGGCGCAGGCGCACGCGCAGTACGTGCGCGACGTGCCGGGCTTCGAGCTCGTAGCCGTCGCGATGTCGGCGCAGGACGCGGCGCGGGTGCTGCGGGAGGAGCCGGTCGACCTGGTGCTGCTCGACATGCACCTGCCCGACGGTCACGGCCTGCAGCTGCTGCGCCGGCTGAGGGCGGCCGGCAGCCGGGTCGACGTGATCGCCGTGACGTCGGCGCGCGACGCGGAGGTGGTGCGCGACGCGGTGGCGCAGGGCGTGGTCGGCTACCTCATCAAGCCCTTCGCGTTCGGCGCGCTGCGCGAGCGGCTGCTCGCCTACCGGACCTTCCACGAGGGCCTGCAGGGCTCGGACGACCTCGACCAGAGTGCGGTCGACCGGATGCTCGAGTCGCTGCGGCACACGTCCCGACCCGCCCTGCCGAAGGGGCTGGGCGCGGAGACGCTGGAGCAGGTGCGCGCGGTCCTGGCCGAGCACGGTCCGTCGTCGGCGAGCGAGGTCGGCGAGCACCTGGGCTCGTCACGGGTGACGGCGCGCCGCTACCTGGAGCACCTCGCCGAGACCGGCGAGGTCGCGCGGGTCACGCGCCTGGGTCGGGCTGGTCGTCCTGAGGTCGAGTACCGGCCGGGGCGCAGCTAGAGCTGCCCCAGTAGTCGCCGAGCAGCTCGACGGCCTCGTCGCCGAGCGGATTGACGCCAGGGCCCTTGGCGAGGGCGTGGCCGACGAGCACGTGCAGGCACTTGACCCGCGTGGGCATGCCGCCGGCGCTGATGCCGTCGATCTCGGGCACGTGGGCGACGGCCTCCCGCTCGGCGAGGTACTCGGCGTGGGCCCGTGCGTAGTGGTCGGCGAGGTCGGCGTCGTGGGTGAGCCGCTCGCTCATCTCGGCCATCAGGCCGGACGCCTCGAGGGTGCCGATGGCGCCGGCGAGCCTCGGGCAGGTCACGTAGTAGAGCGTCGGGAACGGCGTGCCGTCGGGCAGCCGCGGCTCGGTGCGCACCACGTTGGGGTGGCCGGACGGGCAGCGCGCGGCGATGCCGAGGACACCGCGGGCGGGCCGCCCGAGCTGCTCGGCGACGATCTGCAGGTCGCTCGGGCTCGGGTCAGTCACGGTTCTTCAGCACCTCGTCGGGGTCGGGGACGGGCTGCTGGGCCGACGAGGTGCGTCCGGACGCCTCGACGCTGCCCCACAGCGTGTCGTACCACTGCTTCTGGGTGGGGTCCGGCGGGTCGTCGAGCCGGGGCGCGTCGCCCTCGACGGTGCCGTCGGCGCCGATGACGCGGTAGCCGACCTCGCCGGGCATGACCCAGCCGAACCGTTCACGCGCCTGCTGGCGGACGTAGGCGTCGTCGTTCCAGCGCGCCTTGGTGTCGCCGAGGTCCTCGATGGACGCCTGCCGGGTGGCGATCTCGGCCTTCAGCTGCTGCACCTCGCCGCGCTGCTGCCACCACGCGTGCAGCGCCGACGTGTACGACGCGAGCAGCAGGAGCAGCACCGCGAGCAGCAGGACGGCGCGGGTGGTGAACCGCGACCCGACGCCGCGGGCGGTGGTCGTGCCCGACCGGGGTCGGGTCGGGCCGGGGCGGCTGGCCCCCGCGGCACCGGACGGCCGCCCCGCAGGACGTCGTGTCCTGGGGGTGGGTCGTCCGGGTCCGCGGGAGCCGGCCATGCTCAGAGCGCGAGGCGCGGGAAGGCCGACGCGCCGGCGTACACCGCGGCGGACCCGAGGGCCTCCTCGATGCGCAGGAGCTGGTTGTACTTGGCGACCCGGTCGGAGCGGGCGGGGGCGCCGGTCTTGATCTGGCCGCAGTTGGTGGCGACGGCGAGGTCGGCGATCGTGACGTCCTCGGTCTCGCCCGAGCGGTGGCTCATCATGTTGCTGAAGCCGTGGCGGTGGGCGAGCTCGACAGCGTCGAGCGTCTCGGTGAGCGAGCCGATCTGGTTCACCTTGACGAGCATCGCGTTCGCGGCGCCCTGCTCGAGGCCACGCGTGAGCCGCTCGACGTTGGTGACGAACAGGTCGTCGCCGACGAGCTGGACCTGGTCGCCGATGCGCTCGGTGAGCGCGACCCAGCCGTCCCAGTCCTCCTCGTCGAGCGGGTCCTCGATGGACACGATCGGGTAGGCGGCGACGAGCTCGGCGTAGTAGTCGGCCATCTCCCCGGAGGTCTTGGGCGCGGCCTCGAAGGTGTAGCTGCCGTTCTCGAAGAACTCCGAGCTGGCGACGTCGAGCGCGAGCGCGATGTCCGTGCCGAGCGTGAGGCCGGTCTTCTCGACGGCCGTGGCGATGAGGTCGAGCGCGGCGCGGTTGGACGGCAGGCTCGGGGCGAAACCGCCCTCGTCGCCGAGGCCGGTCGACAGGCCGTCCTTCTTCAGGACCGACTTGAGCGCGTGGTAGACCTCGGTGCCCTGGCGCAGCGCCTCGGCGAACGTGGGCGCGCCGATCGGCGCGATCATGAACTCCTGGACGTCGACGTTGGAGTCGGCGTGGGCGCCACCGTTCAGGATGTTCATCATCGGGACGGGCAGTACGTGGGCGTTGGGGCCGCCGACGTAGCGGAACAGCGGGAGGCCGGCGGAGTCGGCGGCGGCCTTGGAGAGCGCGAGGGAGACGCCGAGGATGGCGTTGGCGCCGAGCTTCGCCTTGTTGGGCGTGCCGTCGAGGGCGATCATGGCGGCGTCGACGGCGCGCTGGTCGTCGGCGTCGAAGCCGACGATCTCGGCGGCGATGGTCGTGTTGACGGCCTCGACGGCCTTGCGGACGCCCTTGCCGAGGTAGCGGTCGCCACCGTCACGCAGCTCGACGGCCTCGAACTGGCCGGTGGAGGCACCGGAGGGGACGGCGGCGCGTCCGATGGTCCCGTCGTCGAGGGCGACCTCGACCTCGACGGTGGGGTTGCCGCGCGAGTCGAGGATCTCGCGTGCTCCGACGGCTTCGATGCTGGCCATGCTGCTCCTGCTGCTGTGGTGGTGCGGTCGGTGCCCAGCCTAGTGCCGGGGGCCGTCCGTCCGTGACAGGCGAGGCGGTCGACATCCTTGGGATAGTCGACGGGTTCGGCATCGTTGTACTTGCCATCCTCGGGACAGCCGGGGGTGGTCTCGTCGTCGTGGGCTGTTGCCCGCGGCTCTGATGTCGACGCGGCCGACGAGAGCGTCCTCCCAGCGCGGGAGGACGCTCTCGTTCGACGATGTCGGCCACGACGGGCACGGTGGGCGTGTGCTGTCGCGGTCGAGACGTCGGTCGTGGCCGGTCTCCCGCACGAGACAGGCGTCATCTCGGGCCGCGCGCGGGAGGGTGGTATCAGCAGAGAGTCTTGCGCGTGTAGTTCGTCGTGCCCCAGTACTTCGCCTTGGTGTTGCCGAAGTAGATGACCTGGTCGTCGTTGTTCCAGCGCTGTTCGTAGTGCAGGTGTGCGGACGGCTGGCCCCCGCTCTTGCCGACGCGGCCGATGCCGGTCCTTGCTGTCACGACCTGGCCCTTGTCCACGGCGATCTCCTTCAGGTGCGCGTACCGCGTCGACCAGCCTCCCTTGTGGTAGATGTCGACCGTGTTGCCGTAGCCCGGGCCCTTGTTGCCGGCGAAGGTGACTGTGCCGGCATTGCTGGCCTGGACCCACCGGCCCAAGTCGCTGTCACCTCCGGTTGGAAGGTTGAAGTCGATGGCCAAGAGCGGATTGTGGGGGTGGGGGTCGTCAGCGCCCCGCGTCTGGCCGCTCCACACGTCGCCGCAGGGGAAAGGGACCTCGAGGGCCGGACGGTTGGCGCCCGGGTCGTTGGAGCCGCTCGCGGGCGCTGCAGCGGCGGTGGCTGCGGTCGTGAGCCCGGCGGCGGCGCAGAGCGCCAGTGTCGCTGCAGCCGTTCGCACCGTGGTGATCTTGCGCATGGGGATTCCATCCTCGTCTGAGTAGAAGCGTCGTCTGTGGTCACGATCGTTGCGACGAGCGCTGCGAAACTGCTGCGAGATCCTCGTCGCCTGGACGAGTAGCGAAGACGTTGGAGGACTTGGTCGATCCCTGTCGATGAGCACGGTGTCGATGAGCAGGTCTGCCCCTTCGAGAGGGCCCGGAGTCGCCACTGCTTTGCCAGGTAGGAGGACTCGTCGTGGACAAGCGCGGCGAGCTCGCGCGGAGAGAATCGATATCGCGGACGCGGTCCCGACGCGCGTGGGAGCATCCAGCATGACCTGGACCCGTGGACGACTCGTCGGCGTTGCCTGCGCCGCTCTGTCAGTGCTGCTGCTCGTGGGTGTCGGCGTCACCTACGTCCTGTCGACGCGCGCCGCTGTCGACGTCCGCGTGACGCCGGCGTCGCTCCAGTGCATCAGACCATCGGACGACGCGTACCGACCGATGCCCTGGGTGGTCGACACCACGCAGATCCCCGGCAAGGACGCCACCTCGACGGCTGCGTTCGCGGAGCGGGGCGAGCCGCGTGATCCCGGCTTCTTCCTCACCGTCGACACGCGAGACATGCAGTGCACCATGGTCCTCGACGTGACCAACAGGGGGTCGATCCCGGTGAAGGTCCGCGCCGTCAGGTTCTACGGATGGGCGGACGAGCCCTCGACGAGGGACGACTGGGTGGTCTCGGACGAGGGGACCGGCGCCGCCGTGCGAGCCGTGGGCGAGGAGCGCCAGGACGCCGCGTACGTGGTCGACGAGACGCTGGGCGCCGGAGACTTCGCTCGCGTGGAGATGGACTTCCAGCGTCGCCACGGGGTCTGTCGGAGCGGGGGACAGTTCGTCTCCCGCCAACGTCCCGAGATCGAGGTGTCGACCCTGGGCTGGCGGAGCTCCCTCGACTCCGACCTCACGCTGGCGACCTGGTTCGTGCCTTCGCTCATGTGCTGAGCAGGACGTCACGCCAGCCGGTCGCGGACGGCGCGGCGCAGCGCCTCCTCGGCGTCGACGCCCTGCTCGCGGGCCTCGGCGACGAGACGCAGGAGCCGGGAGCCGAGGTCGTCGCCGCTGGTGTCGAGGTCAGGGACGCGGTCGAGGGCCTTGCGGGCCGTGGCGAGGGCCGGCAGGTCGCGGGCGATGCCGTCGAGCGGGTGCGCCTCACGCGCTCCCGATGCCGCCTTCTCCTGCGCCTTGACCGCCTGCCAGGCGGCGTCGATCTCCTCGGGAGTGCGGGCAGTGCCGTCGGCGAAGACGTGCGGGTTGCGCCGCACGAGCTTGTCGGTGATCCCCGCGGCGACGTCGTCGACGTCCCACCCCTCCCCCGTGTCGGCGGCGACGGCGGCGTGGAAGACGACCTGCATGAGGAGGTCGCCGAGCTCCTCGCGGAGCAGGTCGGTGTCGCCGTCGTCGAGCGCCTCGAGGGTCTCGTAGGTCTCCTCGAGCAGGTAGCGGCTCAGGCTCTCGTGGGTCTGCTGCCCCGTCCAGGCGCACTCGGCGCGCAACCGGGCCATGACGGCGACGAGGTCGAGCAGCCGCTCGCCGGGGCGCGGGTCGCTCACGGGCGGCTGCTCACGAGCACCGCTGCGTCGCCGGCGCGATCAGCGGACGGTCGCGGGTGTCGGCAGCGGCAGGGACCGACAGCGAGCCGGTGGCCGCCACCTGCTGGCCGTCGTCGCCGAGCCCGAACCGGGGGTCGATGCTGACGTCGGCCTTGCGCAGGGCGTCGGCGAGCACGCTGCGCCCGGCCTGCTGCAGCTGCTGGGCGTTGGTGTCGTCGGCGCGCTGGCCGGTGGCGGCCTCGCCGAGCTTCTCGGCGATCGCGTAGGTGCGCTGCCCGGCCTCGAGCACCCGCACCGCCTCGTCGACGTCGACGTCGGGGAGGGCCTGCTCGACCTGGGCGCGTTGCTCGCCGGTGAACACGTACGCGCTGCGGGGCACGCGGATGCCCTCGCGTGCCGCCACCTCGCGGGCGACGACGCCGCTCACCAGCTCGCTGACGGCCTGGCGTCGTACGTCGGCGTTGTCGATCGTGCTCCCGCCGCCGGACTGGGCGGCGGAGAACAGCGACACCTCGCACAGGACGTCGGCGGTGCGGTCGGCCTGGGCCATCGTGATGGTGGTGCCGTCGACGGTGGCGGCGGCGCCGGGGCTGATCGACCCGCCGCAGCCGGCGAGCAGGAGGGCCGACAGCGCGAGCGGCGGGACCAGGGCCCCGGCGGACCGGGGCCGTCGACGGGTGACGGGCATCACAGGACGCGACCTCATGGAGGCCAGACTACTGGTCGTAGGCCTCGAGGATGAGGTCCGCGGCGCTGGCCGCGGGCAGCTCTCCCGAGAGCACCGCCTCGCGCACCTCGTCGCGTACCCGCGCCACGCCCTCGTCGGTGCGCAGGCGCTGGTCGAGCTCGTCGCGCACGAGCGCCCACGTGAAGTCGAGCTGCTGCTGGGCGCGCTTCTCGCGCAGGCCGCGGTGGCCGAGGAACTCGCGGTGCCGCACGAGCCGGTTCCAGACGGTGTCGATGCCCTGGTGCTCGAGCGCCGAGCAGGTGACGACCGGTGGCACCCAGCCCTGGGTGCCGGCGTACACGAGGCGCAGGGCTCCCGCGAGGTCCTTGGCGGTCACCTCGGCCTCCCGGGCACGCTCGCCGTCGGCCTTGTTGACGGCGATGACGTCGGCGATCTCGAGGATGCCCTTCTTGATGCCCTGCAGCTGGTCGCCCGTGCGGGCGATGGTGAGGAACAGGAACGTGTCGACCATGCCCGCGACGGTGATCTCGGACTGGCCGACCCCGACGGTCTCGACGAGGACGACGTCGTAGCCGGCGGCCTCGAGGACGGTCATCGCCTGGGAGGTCGCGCGGGCGACTCCGCCGAGCGTGCCCGCGCTCGGCGACGGGCGGATGTAGGCCTGCGGGCTGACGGCGAGCTGTGCCATGCGGGTCTTGTCGCCGAGGACGGAGCCGCCGGTGCGCACGCTCGACGGGTCGACGGCGAGCACGCCGACCCGGTTGCCCTGCTCCACGAGGTGCGTGCCGAGCGCCTCGATGAACGTGCTCTTGCCGACACCGGGCACGCCCGAGATGCCGACCCGCACCGCTCCCCCGGCGTGCGGCGCGAGCGCGGCGAGCAGCTCCCGGGCCGCGGCGCGGTGGTCGGCGCGGCTCGACTCGACCAGGGTGATGGCGCGCGAGACCCCCGCGCGACGTCCGTCGAGGACGTCGGCGGCGAGCTTCTCGACGTCAACCATCAGATGCTCCTTTCGGCGTCAAGCGCTCCACGCAGATCGTGGAGATCGCCTGGACCGACCTCCATCGCACTGGAAGCATCGCAGTCGACCGACGACACTGGAGGAGTGATCCATGTGAACGAGCCGCAGGTCTGGACGGCGATCGGCATCCTGGGCACCTCCCTGTTCGGGATGCTGACGCTCATGTCGACCATGTTCGTGCGCATCATCCGCACCGAGATCGGGTCCGTCCGGACCGAGATCGGCTCTGTCCGGACCGAGATCGGCTCTGTCCGGACCGAGATCGGCTCGCTGCGCACGGAGATGCAGGCCGAGTTCGCCTCGGTGCGTACCGAGATCAGGTACCTCGATCGTGACGTGCGGGTCCTCACGAAGCGAGTGTTCGGCGACGGCGCGGCCTGACGGCGAGCACTGCGTCTCGCGATGAGACGCGGCGCCAGCCTTACCTCGGACGAACCGACCATCTAGTGCTGCAGGCTCGCGCGGAGCCGCTCGAGCAGGCTGAGCGCGGAGTCGGCGATGACCGTGCCGGGCAGGAACACCTCGGCAGCGCCCATCTCCTTCAGCGTCGGCACGTCGTCGGGCGGGATGACGCCACCCATGACGACCATGACGTCCTCGCCGCCGAGCTCGGCCAACGCCTTCTTCAGCTCCGGCAGGAGCGTCAGGTGGCCCGCCGCGAGGCTCGAGACGCCGACGATGTGCACGTCGGCGTCCACGGCCTGCTGCGCGACCTCCTCGGGCGTGGAGAACAGCGGTCCGACGTCGACGTCGAAGCCCATGTCGGCGAACGCCGTGACGATGACCTTCTGGCCGCGGTCGTGGCCGTCCTGGCCCATCTTGGCCACGAGGATGCGCGGGCGTCGACCCTCGGCCTTCTCGAACGCCTCGGTGGCGTCGATGACCTTCTGGACGTTGCCGCCCTGGCCCGCCTCGGTCCGGTACACACCGGAGATCGTACGGATGACGGCCTGGTGGCGCCCGTAGACCTTCTCGAGCGCGTAGGAGATCTCGCCGACCGTCGCCTTCGCGCGGGCCGCGTCGACGGCCAGGGCGAGCAGGTTGCCGTCGAGCGAGCCGTCGCGGCTGGCGCCACGCTCGGCGCTGGCCGTCAGGGCGTCGAGCGCGCGCTCGACCTCCTGCGGGTCGCGCTCGGCGCGCAGTCGCTCGAGCTTCGCCACCTGCTGGGCGTAGACCGACGCGTTGTCGACCTTGAGCACGTCGAGCGGGTCCTCGTCGGCGAGGCGGTAGGTGTTGACGCCGATGACGGCCTGCTGGCCGGAGTCGATGCGTGCCTGCGTGCGGGCGGCCGCCTCCTCGACGCGCATCTTGGGGATGCCCGCCTCGATGGCCTTGGCCATGCCGCCGGCCTTCTCGACCTCCTGGATGTGCGCCCAGGCGCGGTTCGCGAGGTCGTGCGTCAGCTTCTCGACGTAGTAGGAGCCGCCCCACGGGTCGATGACGCCGGTGGTGCCCGACTCCTGCTGCAGCAGCAGCTGCGTGTTGCGGGCGATCCGCGCGCTGAAGTCCGTCGGCAGCGCGATCGCCTCGTCGAGCGCGTTCGTGTGCAGGCTCTGGGTGTGGCCCTGCGTGGCCGCCATCGCCTCGATGCACGTGCGCTGGACGTTGTTGAACACGTCCTGCGCGGTGAGGCTCCAGCCCGACGTCTGGCTGTGCGTGCGCAGGCTGAGGCTCTTGGGGTTCTTCGGGTCGAAGTCGCGCACGAGCCGGGCCCACAGGGCACGGGCGGCGCGCATCTTCGCAATCTCCATGTAGAAGTTCATGCCGATGGCCCAGAAGAAGCTGAGCCGCGGCGCGAACGCGTCGATGTCGAGGCCGACGTCGAGCCCGGCGCGGATGTACTCCACACCGTCGGCGAGCGTGTAGGCGAGCTCGAGGTCGTTCGTCGCCCCGGCCTCCTGGATGTGGTACCCGGAGATGGAGATGGAGTTGAACCGCGGCATCTTCGCCGCCGTGTACGCGAAGATGTCGGAGATGATCCGCATCGACGGCGCCGGCGGGTAGATGTAGGTGTTGCGGACCATGAACTCCTTGAGGATGTCGTTCTGGATGGTCCCCGAGAGCTGCTCCGGCGTCACCCCCTGCTCCTCGGCCGCCACGATGTAGAGCGCGAGCACCGGGAGCACCGCGCCGTTCATGGTCATCGAGACGCTCATCTCGTCGAGCGGGATGCCGTCGAAGAGCTGGCGGGCGTCGTAGATCGAGTCGATCGCGACGCCGGCCATGCCGACGTCGCCCTTCACGCGCGGGTGGTCGGAGTCGTAGCCGCGGTGCGTCGCGAGGTCGAAGGCGACCGAGAGGCCCTTTTGGCCGGCGGCGAGGTTGCGGCGGTAGAACGCGTTCGACTCCTCGGCGGTCGAGAACCCGGCGTACTGGCGGATCGTCCACGGCTGGGTCGTGTACATGGCCGGGTAGGGACCGCGCAGGAACGGCGCGAGGCCCGGGTAGGTGTCGAGCGCGTCGACGTCGGCGAGGTCGTCGGCGGTGTAGAGGTTCTTGACCGCGATGCCCTCGGGGGCGTCCCACGGCTCGGCGCCGTCGACCGCGGCCGCGTACGCGGCGGGGTCGGGCGTGGTGGGCTCGTCGGGGTCCAGCGGCAGTCCGGCGAACGAGGCGGGGATCGTCATGCCGTCACTTCCTCTCGGGTGCGGCGTAGGAAGGCCAGGGCGTCGAGCCCGACCGCGCAGGAGTCGTCCACGTCGGCGTCGACGCTCTCGGGCTTGCCGGCGAGCACCACGTGGCGCGCGCCGGCCTCGCGCAGGGCCGCGACGAGGTCGCCACCCCACTCGGCGTACAGCGGGTCGGGGCCCGCGAGGCAGACGACGGCGGGGGCGTCGGCCTGCCGGTAGGCCTCGACGACGGCCTCGACGCCGTCGGTCGCGCCGGCGGTGACGGTGTCGATGCCGCCGGCGGCGAACAGGTTCGCGGCGAAGGTCGCGCGCGCGGTGTGCTGCGCGACGCGGCCGAGGGTCGCGAGGAAGACGGGCTGCGCGGCGCGGTCGTCGCGCATGGCCTCGAACTCGCGGGCGTACCGCAGCACCGGCTGGGTGCGGCCGTACGGGCGCCGCTGCGGCAGCTCCTCGTGCAGGTTCGGGAACTCCGAGACGCCCGTGACGGGACGCTTGCGGCGGGCGATGTCGAGGGCGCGGTCGGAGACCGTCTGCTCGACCTTGGGCCACAGGACCTCCAGCGCCGCGACGAGACCACCGTCGGACGCGGCGGCGTCGAGCTCGCCGAACAGCTCCCAGGCGGAGCGGGCGAGGTCGTCGGTGAGCTTCTCGACGGCGTGCGAGCCGCCGGCGGGGTCGGTCACCCGCGCCACGTGCGACTCGCTGATGAGCAGGCTGGACGTGTTGCGCGCGATGCGCCGGCTGAACGCCTCGGGCAGGCCGAGCGGCTCGTCGAACGGCAGCACGGTCACGCTCGTGGCACCGCCGACGCCGGCGGCGAACGTCGCCACGCAGGTGCGCAGCATGTTCACGTACGGGTCGTAGGAGGCCATCATCGGCCGCGACGTGACCACGTGCTGACGCTGGCCGCGTCCGGTCTCGGCGACACCGCTCAGCTCGAGGAGCCGGGCCCAGGTGCGGCGGGCGGCGCGCAGCTTCGCGATGGTCGGGAACTGCTCGTCGGTGGCGGCGAGCCGCACGTCGAGCTGGTCGGCGGCGGCGTCGACGTCGAGGCCGGCCTCGACGAGCAGCCGCAGGTAGGCGGCACCGGCGAGCAGGCTGTAGGCGAGCTCCTGCACGTCGGACGCGCCGGCGTCGTGCACGGCGGTGGCGTCGACGACGATGCCGCGCGCGCCGCGACGCTGCGCGAGGTGCGCCACCTCGACGGCCACCGCGGGGTCGGTGACCGCGCCCTCCAGGCCGATGCCCAGCACGGTGCGGGCGTGCGCGCCGAGCGGGTCGGCGCCGTAGCTGGTGCCGGGCGCGGGCGCCACGGCCTTGTCGTCGAGCACGGCGTCGAGCGCCTGGGCGGCGGCGAGCGGGTCGGTCGGGTCCTCCACCACGACGGGCGCGAGGTCGACGAAGACCGGCTCCAGGACGCGGGCGAGCGCGCTGGTCGGGACGGCGCCGTCGCCCACGCTGAGCCACAGCGAGTTGGCACCGTTCTCGAGGTCGGTGACGACCTGCTCGGCGGTGACGTCGGGGTCGGGGTCGGTGAACCAGGCCCGCACGTCCCAGCCGTCGAGCTCGCGGGTCGCCGCGCTGCCGCGCGTGAACGGCGCCTGGCCCGGGAGACCGGTCTCCGGCAGGTCGGCCGTGAGGGCCGGGGTGCCCAGCGGGGTCACGCCGATGCCGTCGAGCGTGCGGCGGGTCAGCAGACCCCACACGTCGGCGTCGGGGGCGTCGTCGGCGAGCTTCTTGGTCTTGCGCAGGACAGCAGCGGTGGCCTTCTCCCAGGCGGCGACGTCGGGGGCGACACCGTCGGCGAGGGGGACAGCGACCGTTGCCTCGGGGCCCACGCCGGAGCCGAGGTCGGATGCCATAGGGGGCATCGTAGGGCGGGCGTGTGAGCCCGGCCACCTCATGTGACGAACCCGACGGTGGCGGGCTGGAGCAGCCCTGGGAGGGCTGAGAGGATGGGGTGGTGAAGATCCCCGCCAGGTTGCTGCCCCAGGACGGACGATTCGGTTCGGGCCCCTCGAAGGTCCGCCCCGAGGCCCTCGCGGCGCTCGCCGCGACGGGGTCGTCGCTGCTCGGCACGTCGCACCGGGCGGCGCCGGTGAAGAACGTGGTCGCCTCCGTGCGACGTGGTCTGGGCGACCTGCTCGAGCTGCCCGACGGCTACGAGGTCGTGCTCGGCCTCGGCGGCTCCCACGCCTTCTTCGACGCCGCCGTGCACGGCCTGGTCGAGCGTCGCAGCCAGCACCTGGTGCACGGCGAGTTCAGCCGCAAGTTCGCGACGGCCGCCGCGCGGGCCCCGTTCCTGCAGGACCCCGACGTGCTCGAGTCGGCGCCGTCGACGCACCCCCTCCCCCGCGCGAACCCCGACGTCGACGTGTACGCCTGGGCCCACAACGAGACCTCGACGGGCGTCATGGTGCCGGTCGAGCGCGTGCCCGACGCCGACCCCGACGCCCTCGTCCTCGTCGACGCGACGTCGGCGGCCGGTGGCCTGTCGGTCGACGTCGCGCAGACCGACGTGTACTACTTCGCGCCGCAGAAGTCGTTCGCCTCCGACGGCGGGCTGTGGATCGCGGTCATGTCGCCCGCCGCCGTCGAGCGTGCGGAGCGCATCGCCGCCTCGGGCCGCTACGTGCCCGCCTTCCTCGACCTCCCCACCGCGATCGAGAACTCGCGCAAGGACCAGACGTACAACACGCCCGCCGTCGCCACGCTCGTGCTGCTCGACGAGCAGGTGCGCTGGCTGAACGAGCAGGGCGGCATGGACTTCGCGGCACGGCGCGTGCGCGACTCCAGCGCGCGGCTGTACGAGTGGGCCGAGGCCTCGACGTTCGCGTCGCCGTTCGTCACCGCCCCCACCGAACGCTCGTTCGTCGTGGGCACGATCGACCTCGACGCGTCGGTCTCGCAGAAGGACCTCACGGGCGTCCTCCGCGAGAACGGCGTCGTCGACCTCGACGGCTACCGGGGCCTCGGTCGCAACCAGCTCCGCGTCGGCATGTTCCCCGCCGTCGAGCCCGACGACGTCAGCGCCCTCACCGCCTGCATCGACTGGGTCGTCGAGCGCCTCTGACGAGCCCCCCGCACCCGAGCCTGTTTGCGTGGGGCCCCACGCAAACCAGCTCCGCCCCACGCAAACATCGCCCGCATCTGCGTGTTTGCGTGGGGCCCCACGCAAACGCGCACCGGACGGAGGGGTGGGTCAGGGGGCGACGACGGTGGCGCCGCGGTGCAGCTCGCGGTGCTCCTCGTAGATGCGGGCGTTGCGGTGCAACCCTTCGACCTCCGCGTCGCTGAGCTCACGGCGCACCTTGGCGGGTACGCCCGCGACGAGCGAACGGGGCGGCACCTGCATGCCGGCGGTCACGAGGGCTCCGGCAGCCACCAGCGACTCGCTGCCGATGACGGCCCCGTTCATGACGACGGCGCCCATGCCGACGAGACAGTGATCCTCGACCGTGGCGCCGTGCACGACGGCGTTGTGGCCGACCGACACCCCCTCGCCGAGCACCACGGGATGACCGCGGTCGACGTGGAAGGCGCAGCCGTCCTGCACGTTCGAGCGGGGGCCGACCGTGATCGGTTCGTTGTCGGCCCGCAGCACGGCGCCGTACCAGACGCTCGCACCCTCCTCGAGCAGCACGGAGCCCACCAGGGTGGCGTTCGGGGCTACGAAGGCGGTCTCGGCCACGCGCGGACGTCGGTCGTCACCCAGGTCGATCAGCATGACCCCGACCCTAGCCAGCGTGTCAGGTCAGCCAGCGGGTGATCGGGTCGATCGCGAAGTAGATGACGAACAGCGCCGTCACGACCCACATGAGGGGATGGATGGACGCGATCCGGCCACGCGTCACCCGCAGCACGACCCAGGCGATGAAGCCGGCGCCGATGCCCGCGGTGATGGAGTAGGTGAACGGCATGAGGACGATGGTGAGGAACGCCGGGATGGCGATGTCGGGATCGTCCCAGCTGATGCCCGTCACCTGCGACATCATGAGGAAGCCGACGAGCACGAGGGCGGGTACGGCGGCCTCGTTCGGGATGTGCTGCACGAGCGGCGCGAAGAACGTGGCCAGAAGGAACAGCACCCCGGTGACGATGCTCGCCAGTCCGGTGCGCGCACCGTCGCCGACGCCCGCCGCTGACTCGATGTAGGACGTGTTCGACGAGACGCCCGCCGCACCGCCGGCGGCCGCCGCGATGGAGTCGACGACGAGGATCCGCTGGGCGCCCTCGGGCGAGCCGCCCTCGTCGTTCAGGCCGGCCTCGGCGCCGATGGCCGTCATCGTGCCCATCGTGTCGAAGAAGTCGGCGAGCAGGAGGGTGAAGACCAGCAGCGACGCCGCGACGACGCCGACGCGCTCGAACGAGCCCAGCAGGGAGAACTGTCCCAGCAGGCTGAAGTCGGGCGTCTGGACGATGGTGTCGGGCAGCGACGGGACGTTGAGGTTCCAGCCCTTGGAGGTGGGATCGCCACCGCCGTCGGGGGTGTCGGTGATCGCCTGCACGACACCGGCGAGCACGGTGGTCGCAAGGATGCCGATGAGGATCGCGCCGGGCACGCCGCGCGCGTGGAGCGCGATCATGAGCAGCAGGCCGAGGCAGAAGACGAGCACGGGCCAACCGGCCAGCTCGCCGCCGATGCCGAGCCCGATCGGCGGCGCGGCGTTGCCGGTGGTGCGCACGAACCCGGCGTCGACGAGGCCGATGAGCGTGATGAAGAGCCCGATGCCGACGGCGATGGCTGTCTTGAGCTGCGCGGGGACGGCGTCGAAGACCGCCTTCCGGAAGCCGGTCAGCACGAGCAGGAGGATGACGAGACCCTCGATGACGACGAGGCCCATCGCGTCGGCCCACGTCATCTGCGACGCGACGGAGTAGGCGACGAAGGCGTTCAGGCCGAGGCCGGTGGCGATCGCGAGCGGGAAGTTCGCGACCGCGCCCATGAGGATGCTCAGCACGCCGGCGGCGAGGGCCGTGCACGCGGCGATGGTCGTGAAGCCCGACCCCGGCTCGCTGCCGCCGCCGAGGAAGTTCCCGTCGGCGTCCGGGACCCCGGCCAGGATGATCGGGTTCAGCACGATGATGTAGGCCATCGTGAGGAACGTGACGACCCCGCCACGCACCTCCCGGCCGACGCTGGAGCCGCGGGCGGCGATCTTGAAGTGGCGCTCGAGCACGGTCGTCATGGCCCGCAGCATGCCAGACCGCGGCGTCCGGCCCCGAGCCGTCCCCGTCTCGTGGACGTCCGGTCGCTGGGACCGGCTCAGTCGTCGTCGCGGCGCGTGATCCACACGCCGAACGCGGCGAGCAGCAGGACCGCGAGACCGCCGACGGCCACCGCGAACCAGGGGCGGCCCAGCTCGGTCGGCGCCGGTGCACTGGGCGTCGTCGCGGCGGCGGGCGTCGTCGCCGTGGGCGTAGGGGTGGCCGACGGCACGGCGGCGCCGGCCCGCTCGGCCGAGAAGCCGACGCGCTGCAGCTGCCAGGGGCTGCCCTCGCTGCCGATGAGGTAGGAGCCACCCGACGGCTCGAAGGCGAGCGTCTCGCCCTGGGGCTGCTCGGGCAGCGCCTCGGTGCGCACGAGGGAGAGGTCCGAGGCGTTCAGGACGGCGGCGGCGATGTAGTTGCGGACGACGACGTAGCGGCCGTCGGGGCTGGTCGAGGCGTCGGTCGCCATGAGGAGGGTCGGGTCGCCGACGGGCTCTGGCACGTTGGTGCGCTGCGTCGAGAGCGCGTCCGGGAAGCGGAGCACCTGGCCCGACAGCAGGTCCTTCGTCACGAGCAGGAACCGGCCGTCGCCGTCGACGGCGAGCGACTCGACGTCGTGCGGGCCGTCGGAGTAGCCCACCGGGTAGCGGGTCGAGCGCGCGGCGTGCGTGCCCGGCCCGGGCTCGTCGATGGCGTAGATCGCGGTGTCGCGACGCTGGGCGGAGTTGTCGCCGACGTCGCCGATCCAGAGCTTCCCGTCGTGCAGGGTCATGGCCTCGGTGTCGACCCACGGCGTCCCGCTGACCGTGGTCGTGCCGACGACCTCGCCCGTGGAGATGCGCACCGCGTAGACGACGTCGGCGTTGCCGGAGTCGTTGATGGTGTAGGCCAGGTCGTCGTGCACGGCGCTGACGGCCAGCCCGCTCGACTCCGAGATGCGAGGGTCGCGCACGGTGCTGACCACCCGGGCCGCCGCGGCGGTCTCGTCGTCGGCGCGCGACAGCGTCGCGGGCGCCGGCAGGGCGCCCAGGCTGGAGGGATCCAGCGGGCGGGCGTCGGCGTCGCGCGCGAGCGAGACGACGGCGGCCACGACCAGCAGGACCACGAGGAGGGCCGGGAACAGCAGCCGGCGACGACGGGGGTTCATCGGTTCCATCCTCCCAGCGGCCCGCAGGGGACGCACGGGTGCGGTCCGTCACGGGCCGGCGGGCGCCCGGACGGGAACGCTACCCTGGTCCGGTGAGCGACGAGTCGGAGTGGACGCTGCGCGACGGCGACGGCCCGGAGACGGTCGAGCGCAAGCTCGGGCACCGCGAGCGCGAACGTCTGGAGCGCGCGGCACGCCGCCACGAGCTGGGCCGGCCGGAGGTCACCGAGCTCGAGATCGGCCGCACGACGCACAAGGTCGCCCAGGTCGAGCCGATGGACCTCGACGGCGTCCGCACGATGACGGTCGGCACGATCCTCTGGGGCGTGGTGGCCGTGGCGCTGGTCCCGTTCCTGGGCACGCTCGAGGAGCAGGGCCGCACGTGGTGGCTCTGGACCGCGATCGCCGGCTTCGGCCTCGGCCTGCTCGGCATCGAGTACTGCCGACTGCGTCGCAACGCCCTGCGGCACCAGCCCGGCCGACGCCGCGACGGCTGACGAGAGCCCGACGGGCGGCTAGAGCTCGTCGACGTCGACGGTGTCCCACACCGGCGGCGGCAGCTTCTGCGGACCGGCGGACCGGCTGAGCCGCGCGCCGGAGTGCGCGCCGCAGCCGTGGTCGAGGGCGACGACGCGACCGTCGTCGTTCGCCGAGCCGTTGGCGCACACGCCGAACCGGTCGGAGAGCGGTCCGGCGAGGCTGACGAGGAAGCCGCAGGAGTCGCACGTGCCCGGGGCCTGCTTGGTCATGGGGTTGTCGGGGCCCTGCTCACCGTCGTTCCAGCGCTGCGCAGCGAGGTCGCGCCCCTCGAGGGAGAGCACCCAGGCACGACCCAGGCCGACCTCGCGTGCGAAGGCGCGGTCGACGGTGTCGAGGTGGTCGCCGGCCGACCAGGCGGGCACGAGGCGCGCGTCGTCCTCCTCGGGCGGCAGGACGTCGCCGGGGCTGAGGTCGCCGGGCTTGATGCGGTCGCGGTAGGGCGTCCAGGCGGGCGCGACTACGGCGTCGTCGCCGGGCAGCAGGACGACGTCGTTGACCGTGACCGCGTCGTCCTCGACACCCGCGGACAGGCTGACCGCCCAGGTCCAGCCGCGGTAGCCGGGGCCGGTGCAGGCGAACAGGTGCGTGGCGAGCCGCTCGCCGTCGTCGACGACCCTCAGGTGCTCGCCCACGGCCGACTCGTCGGTGGCCTCGAGCAGGGCGGCGCGGGCCACGTCGTGGGCGGCGCCCAGGGCGGGGTGGGTCGTCATGGCTCGATTGTCCCTCATGGGTCCAGCCGGCCGCCAACCCCCGTGCCCGACACGGGACGAGGCTCACCCGGTCGGGCGGGGCAGGGTGGGGCAGGATGTGGTCATGGCCCCGACGAGCGACGGAGACGATCGCACGCCCGGCCCCGACTGGCCGGGTCCTTCCGGCAGTCGTGCCGCTGGCACGGCCGGCGACCGGGACACGCTCGACGACCTCGGCCCCGACCAGGAGGCACCGACCGGGGCCGACGCCGGCACGCCTCCGCCTCGTCGCGGCGCCAAGGTCGCGTCGGGCCTGCGACGCACCGGGCGCACGGTGGCCCGTGGTGGCGCCGGAGCCGTCGCGGGTGCGCGCCGCTTCACCCACGCCGGTGGCGCGGGCGAGTCGGGCCTGTCGCGTCTGCTCGAGCTGCACGCCTTCAACACCGCCGGCGACGCGGCCGTCGCGGTCTCGCTCGCGGGCACCCTGTTCTTCACCGTGCCGACGGAGCAGGCCAGCGGCCAGGTGGCACTCTTCCTGGTGCTGACGATGCTGCCGTTCGCGTTCGTCGCCCCGCTGATCGGCCCGTTCCTCGACCGGTTCCGTCGCGGCCGGCGGTGGGCCATCGGTGGCACGCTCGCGATCCGCGCGTTCTGCTGCTGGGTGCTCGCCGGGGCCGTGGCCGAAGAGTCGCCCGCGTTCTACCTCGCTGCCCTCGGCTGCCTGGTGGCCTCGAAGGCCTACGGCGTGACCCGCGCGTCGGCCGTCCCCCGGCTGCTCCCCGAGGAGTTCACGCTGGTCAAGGCCAACTCCCGGATCTCGCTCACCGGCACGGCTGCCGCGGCTGTCTCGGCACCGCTCGCCGTGGGTGCCGCCGCGATCGGCGCCGAGTGGTCGCTGCGGTACGCGTTCGTCCTGTTCGTCGTGGGCACCGTGCTCGCGATTCTGCTGCCCGCGCGCGTCGACTCCAGCGAGGGCGAGGAGCAGGTCGACCTGTCCGACCTCAGCGGCCGGCCCGCCAAGCGTGGCATCACGGTCTCGCGCCACGTCGTCGACGCGCTGCGCAGCAACGCCGGGCTCCGGCTCATCACGGGCTTCCTCACCATCTTCATGGCGTTCACGCTGCGCGAGCCGCCCGCCTCGCTGGGGTGGACGGGCAACGCGACGATCCTCATGGGCCTCGTGATCGGGGCCGCCGGCGCCGGCAACACGCTCGGCGTGGTCATCGGCTCGTGGACCCGCTCCCGCAGCCCTCACCGCGTGGTGCTGGTCGTGCTGCTCGTCGACATCGTCGCCTTGGTCGTGGCGGCGGCGTTCTTCCGCTGGCCGGTGGCCGCGCTGCTGGGCCTGACCGTCGGACTCTGCCAGTCGCTCGGCAAGCTCAGCCTCGACGCGCTCATCCAGCGTGACATCGGCGAGGAGGTGCGCACGAGCATGTTCGCGCGCTCCGAGACGCTGCTGCAGCTGTCGTGGGTGATCGGCGGACTCATCGGCATCGGCCTGTTCACGCTCGACGCCGACGTGGCCCTCGCCATGTTCGTGACGGCCGGCGTCGTGGTGGCGTGGGGCGTGTTCGTGCTGCGCCAGGCGCACCTGGCGCGACGTCTCCCGACCGAGCCCGTCGGTCCGGTGCCGCCGCCTGCGCCCTGACGTCAGACGGTGACGAAGCTGCGCATCCCGATCGAGCCCATGTCGATGGAGGCGTTGAAGAAGCGGACCTCCTCCTCGGGGTGCAGCAGGCTGAGCGCCGCGACCATCGGCCGGTAGTGCTCGTCGGTGGGCACGGCGATCCGCGCCTCCCGCCAGGTCCCGTACGGGTCGAGCAGCTGGTCGAGACGACGGTCGGTCAGGGCGGCGGCCGTGTCGGCGTCGAACTGCTCCGCCCAGTCCCACGCCGGCGCTTCCGGCTCCCAGCGGGCGCGGCCGAGCGCGTGCACGATGTTGCCGCTGCCGATGAACAGCACGCCCTGGTCGCGCAGGCGGCGCAGGCGGCCGTACAGCTCGTGCAGCCGCGGCAGCGGCAGGGTGTCGTCGATGCTGATCTGCAGGACGGGGACCTGCGGTGCGGGAGCGAGGTACTTCAGCACCGACCAGGTGCCGTGGTCCAGGCCCCACTGGCTGTCGAGGGCGGCCTCGTACTCCGCGAGGCGATGGGCGAGCACGCGGGCGACCTCGTGGTCGCCGACCGTGTCGTACTGGACGCGCGAGAGCTCCTCCGGGAAGCCGCCGAAGTCGTAGATGACGCGGTTGCGCGGTGCGTCGGTCACGTGCGTGCGCCCCGGCGTCAGCCAGTGCGCGCTCACGACGACGATCGCCTGGGGCTCCGGGAGCCGCTGCCCCTCCACCGTCCACGTGTGGGTGTAGTGGTTCTCGCGGATGGCGTGCATCGGGTTGCCGTGGCCCACGAAGAGCACGGGCATGCGCTCGCTGGGCCGCAGCCGCTGCTCGAGGTCGCTCAGGCGGTGCTCGACCCGTGGGCCCGAGGGAATGGTGGTCACGCGGTGCTCCCGTGCTCAGGTAGTAGATGCTTCAACTACCAGGGTACGCGGCGCGAGCCCCGCGCACCAGGGCCCGGGACTACCCGTCGAGCTCGGTGGCCAGCGCGCGCAGCAGCTGGGCGACCGGCTTGGCGGAGCGGGCGTCGGGGTGACGGCCGTGCCGGTACCCCTCCCCCAGCCCGTCGAGCAGACGGATGAGGTCCTCGACGATCGTCACCATCTCCTCCGGCTTCTTGCGCCGGGCGCGGGCCTGCGTGCGCGAGACGGGAGCCGAGCCCTCGATCACGCGCACCTGGAGCGCCTGGTCGCCGCGCCGGCCCTGCGCCACCCCGAACTCCACGCGCGTGCCCGACTTCAGGGCGGTGACGTCGGCGGGCAGCGCGTCGGAGCGGACGTAGACGTCGCCGCCCTCGTCGCTGCTGATGAAGCCGAAGCCCTTCTCGGTGTCGTACCACTTGACCTTGCCCGTGGGCATGCGCGTGTCCTTCTGTCGGGGGGATCGGAGGGGTGCGGGACCAGCCTAGGGCGTGGTGCCCGGCGGTTCGTCCTCGTCCTTCTCGAAACGAGCCTCGATCACCTGGAAGCCCTTGTGCCGCTGCGCCTTCGCGTAGGCCGTGTAGGCGCGCTCGTCGGCCTCGGTGAGCTCGACGTTGTCGGTGAACGGCGTCAGCAGCGCGCGGGGGTACAGGTGTCGGCGCAGCACCACGTTGAGCTCCAGCGCCATGACGACGAGCACGGCCGCGACGAAGATGAACGCGAGCAGCCCGAGGACCAGCGCGAACGTCTGGTTGACCGTCTGGCTGGCGCGGTTGATCACGCGCGTCACGTAGGAGTTGCCGGCCAGCTGCAGCAGCTGCCAGCCGACGGCGGCGAAGATCGCGCCGGGCAGCACCGAGCGGGTGTGCGCCCGCCCCGCGCTCACCAGGCGGAAGAGACCGACGAAGATCGCGGCGGTGAGCACGAAGCCGGTACCGCGCACGATCCACCCGGTGGCGGGCCCGACGAGTCCCCCGAACGCGTCAGGGTTGGCCAGCACCGACGTCGCGACGGCAAGCACGAGGATGCCGATGCCGGCGATAGCGAGGAAGATCAGGCTCCGCAGCCGCATGAGGAACGGGTTGGCGCGACTGTTGCGCGGGACCGACCACGCGATGTTCGCGGCGTTCTGCGCGGCCTGGCCGAGCCCCATCGCACCGTAGAGGGCCGCGATCGAACCCACGACGATCGCCGTCGTGCTGCCCTGCAGACCCTGCTCGCTGCCGAGCTGGTCGCCGACGATCGGGAACTGGCTCAGCGCCGTGTTCAACAGGCTCTCGCGCAGCTGCGGGTCGCCCTGCAGCACGAAGCCCAGGATCGACGTCGAGATGAGCAGCAGGGGGAACACCGCGACGAACGCGTAGTAGGTGACGATCGCCGCCAGGTAAGGGCCCTGGTCGTCGAAGTACTTGTAGATCACCGCGAGCGGCAGCCCGACGAACCGGTGCCGACGCTGGAAGCGGTCGACCTTGTCGACGGCGCTCATGCCAGCTCGAGGTGCTCTGCCGCGGCCGCGAGCACCGCCGCGAACCGGGGCTCGTCGAGCACGGCGCCCTCGCGACGCACCGCGTCGGGGTCGACGTCGATGAGCCGGTTCACCCGCACCTCGCTGGGTCGGCCCTGCGCGTCCCACGGCCCGGACCCGATGTCGAGCCAGAAGCGACCGTCACGCGCCTCCTGGGCTGCGTCGCGGTCGTGGTCCTTCGACGTGAGCATCAGCCCGACGAGCCGCGCGCCGTCGCGTCCGACGACCAGGACCGGGCGGTCCTTGCCCTGCGCGGGGTCGTCCTCGTACGGCACCCAGGTCCACACGATCTCCCCCGGATCGGGCCGTCCGTCGGGCTTCGGCGCATACGTCAGGTCCACGGCGACAGCCTCCCACACGCCTGCGGCACGGGCCTGACGACGGGATCCGCGGACGGTTCCGCTCGTCGAGTAGTCAGGACGAGCTTGCGAAGCCCTGACGTCGAGACCCCCGGCAACAGATCGGCGCGAGCCAACCCCCGGCGACTGCCTGGAGTGGTCTCGATACGCCTCCGCCAGCTCCTACGTCGCGGCGTCGACTACTCGACCAGCGAAGTCCTCCGCTGGTCGAGTAGCGGCACGCGCGACGAAGGAGCGCCGTGGCCGCGTATCGAGACCACCCGGCAACAGATCAGCGCAAACCAGCCCCCAGCGACACCCCAGAGTGGTCTCGATACGCCCGGAGCACGCTCGTCCCTCGCGGCTCCGCGCTACTCGACCAGCGCGATCGCTGGTCGAGTAGTCAGG
>NZ_LUNH01000029.1:0-46009 GCF_001628525.1 Aeromicrobium sp. REDSEA-S38_B2
GGCGGAGTTGCTTGCCAGAATGTGTTCTTTTGGTTACACCACTGAAACTTTAGAATTTATGTTGATGCCCATGGTTCATGATTTGCGTGATCCTTTAGGTTCTATGGGTGACGATTCAGCGTTGGCTGTTTTAAGTGACAAACCAAGAATGCTTTACGATTATTTCAAGCAGAACTTCGCCCAGGTCACCAATCCGCCGATCGATCCGATCCGCGAGGAATTGGTGATGAGCCTGATGTCGATGATCGGCCCACGCCCCAATCTGCTCGGGCGCGAGGCGGGATCGCACAAGCGCCTCGAAATCGCGCAGCCGATCCTGACCAACGAGGATCTGGCCAAGATCCGCTCGGTCGAAGTCGCGCTGGACGGTGCCTTCCGCACGGCGACCATCGACACCACCTGGGATGCCAGCACCGGGGCCGACGGCCTCGCCATGGCGATCAAGGAAATGTGCTGGGCCGCGACCGAAGCGGTGTTGCAGGACCACACGATCCTGATCCTGTCGGACCGCGAACAGGGGCCGGACCGGATCCCGATGCCTGCCCTGCTGGCGACCTCTGCCGTGCACCATCAGCTGGTGCGCCAGGGCTTGCGCATGCAGACCGGCCTGGTGGTCGAGACCGGCGAAGCGCGCGAAGTGCATCATTTCTGCGCGCTTGCGGGCTACGGCGCGGAAGCGATCAATCCTTACGTCGCTTTCGAGACGCTTGAGAATCTGCGCGCCACCAAGCTGCCGCAGCTCGATGCGAAAAAGGTCGAGGCGAATTTCGTCAAGGCCGTCGGCAAGGGCATTTTGAAGGTCATGTCCAAGATGGGCATTTCGACCTACCAGTCCTATTGCGGCGCGCAGATCTTCGACGCGGTCGGCCTCGCGCAGGATTTCGTCGACGATTTCTTCACCGGCACCGCCACCACGATCGGCGGCGCGGGGCTTGCCGAGATCGCGGAAGAAGCGGTGCTGCGCCACGGCCAGGCCTATGGCGACAGCCCGCTTTACGAAGGCATGCTCGATGTCGGCGGCATCTACCAGTATCGCCTGCGCGGCGAGGATCACGCCTGGACGCCCGAATCCGTCGCCAATCTCCAGCACGCGGTGCGGGGCGACAAGCCCGACAATTACGCCGCCTATGCCAAGGCGATCAACGAACAGTCCGAACGCCTGCTGACCATTCGCGGGCTGATGGAGCTGAAACCGGCGGACCAGCCGATCCCCCTGGACGAGGTCGAACCCGCCGCCGAGATCGTCAAACGCTTCAGCACCGGGGCGATGAGCTACGGCTCCATCAGCCGCGAGGCGCACACCACGCTCGCCATCGCGATGAACCGCCTCGGCGGCAAGTCCAACACCGGCGAGGGTGGCGAGGACCCCGAGCGGCTCTACGACCCGGAGCGTCGCTCGTCGATCAAGCAGGTCGCGTCGGGACGCTTCGGCGTCACCAGCGAGTACCTGAGCAACGCCGACGACATCCAGATCAAGATGGCGCAGGGCGCGAAGCCCGGCGAGGGCGGCCAGCTGCCCGGACCGAAGGTGTACCCGTGGGTGGCCAAGACGCGTCACTCGACGCCGGGTGTCGGCCTCATCTCGCCGCCGCCGCACCACGACATCTACTCGATCGAGGACCTCAAGCAGCTCATCCACGACCTGAAGAACGCCAACCCGTCGGCCCGCGTGCACGTCAAGCTGGTCTCCGAGGTCGGCGTCGGCACGGTCGCGGCGGGCGTCTCGAAGGCCAAGGCCGACGTCGTGCTGATCTCCGGCCACGACGGCGGCACGGGCGCCTCGCCCCTCACGTCGCTCAAGCACGCGGGCGGTCCGTGGGAGCTCGGCCTCGCCGAGACCCAGCAGACGCTGCTCGTCAACGGCCTGCGTGACCGCATCGTCGTGCAGTGCGACGGCCAGCTCAAGACCGGACGCGACGTCGTCGTGGCGGCGCTGCTCGGGGCCGAGGAGTTCGGCTTCGCGACCGCACCGCTCGTCGTCAGCGGCTGCATCATGATGCGCGTCTGCCACCTCGACACCTGCCCGGTCGGCGTCGCGACCCAGAACCGCCAGCTGCGCGAGAAGTTCTCGGGCAAGGCGGAGTACGTCGTGAACTTCTTCGAGTTCCTGGCGCAGGAGGTGCGCGAGTACCTCGCGGAGCTGGGCTTCCGCTCGATCGACGAGGCCGTGGGCCACGCCGAGGTGCTCGACGTCCGCCAGGCCGTCGACCACTGGAAGGCCCAGCACCTCGACCTCTCGCCGATCCTGTACGTGCCCGAGCTGCCGGAGGGTGCGTCGCTGCGCAACACCAGTGGCCAGGAGCACGGGCTCGACGTGGCGCTCGACGCGGAGCTCATCCGGATCAGCGCGGACGCGCTCGAGCGGGGCGAGCCGGTGCGTGCGCAGCTGCCCATCCGCAACGTCAACCGCACGGTCGGCACCATGCTCGGCCACGAGCTGACGAAGCGGTACCGCGGCGAGGGCCTGCCGGAGAACACCATCGACCTGACCTTCCTCGGGTCGGCGGGCCAGTCCTTCGGCGCGTTCGTGCCGCGCGGCATCACGCTGCGCCTCGAGGGCGACGGCAACGACTACGTCGGCAAGGGTCTCTCCGGTGGACGGCTCGTCGTGCGACCCCCGCGCGACGCGACGTTCGCGGCGGAGGCGCAGATCGTGGCCGGCAACGTCATCGGCTTCGGCGCGACCAGCGGCGAGATCTTCCTGCGCGGCAAGGTCGGCGAGCGGTTCTGCGTGCGCAACTCCGGTGCGTCGGCCGTCGTCGAGGGCGTGGGCGACCACGCACTCGAGTACATGACCGGAGGCACCGTGGTGATCCTCGGACCGACCGGCCGCAACGTCGCGGCCGGCATGAGCGGCGGTCAGGCCTATGTCCTGGACCTCGACCACTCGCTCGTCAACCCCGAGATGGTCGCGCTGAACACCGTCGAGGCGGGGTCGGAGGCGGCCGAGGCGCTGCACGCCCTCGTGGTCAAGCACCACGAGGAGACCGGGTCCGCCGTGGCCGAGCAGCTGCTCGGCGCGTGGGAGCAGTCGCTCGCACGCTTCACCGAGGTCATGCCCGTCAACTACCGCAAGGTGCTCGACGCCAAGGCCGAGGCCGAGGCCGAGGGCCTGTCCGAGGACGACACGACCGCACGCATGATGGAGGTGGCCGCACGTGGCTGATCCCCGAGGTTTCATCACGACCCCCCGCCAGGTGGCCCCGCGCCGCCCCGTCGAGGAGCGGGTGAACGACTGGAACGAGGTCTACCCCGGTGGACCGGGCAAGGCGCTGCTCCCGATCATCACGGAGCAGGCCGGACGCTGCATGGACTGCGGCATCCCGTTCTGCCACCAGGGCTGCCCGCTGGGCAACCTGATTCCCGAGTGGAACGACCTGGTCTGGCGCGACGACTGGATCGAGGCGATCGACCGGCTGCACGCGACCAACAACTTCCCGGAGTTCACGGGTCGGCTCTGCCCGGCCCCGTGCGAGACGGCGTGCGTCGTCGGCATCAACCGCGAGCCGGTGACCATCAAGAACGTCGAGGTCTCGATCATCGACCGCGCGTGGGAGTGGCGGAACGTGCGCCCCGAGCCGCCGGAGTACCTCACGGGCAAGACCGTGGCCGTCGTCGGCTCGGGTCCGGCCGGCCTCGCCGTCGCGCAGCAGCTGACCCGCGCCGGTCACACCGTCGCGGTGTACGAGCGCGACGACAAGGCGGGCGGCCTGCTCCGGTACGGCATCCCGGAGTTCAAGATGGAGAAGGTGCACGTCGACCGTCGCGTCGAACAGATGCAGCGCGAGGGCACCGTGTTCCGCACCGGCGTGCAGGTGGGCGACACGCTCACCGGCAGCCAGCTGCGCGACCGCTACGACGCCGTCGTGCTCGCCATCGGCTCGACCGTGCGCCGCGACCTCCCCGCCCCGGGGCGTGAGCTCGCCGGCATCCACCAGGCGATGGAGTTCCTGCCGCAGGCCAACCGCGTCGCGGTCGGCGAGGAGGTGCAGGACCAGATCCTGGCCACCGACAAGGACGTCGTCATCATCGGCGGCGGCGACACCGGTGCCGACTGCCTCGGCACGTCGATCCGCCAGGGCGCTCGCTCGGTGACCAGCCTGGAGATCATGCCGCAGCCCGGCGACGACCGGCCCGAGACGCAGCCGTGGCCGACCTACCCGATGGTCTACCGCGTCGCGTCCGCGCACGAGGAGGGCGGCGAGCGCAAGTACGCCGTCTCCACGAAGGAGTTCGTCGGCGACGACGACGGCAACGTCGCCGGCCTGCGCATCGTCGAGGTCGAGATGAAGGACGGCCGCTTCGAGGAGGTGCCCGGCTCGGAGAAGGTGATCCCCGCGCAGCTCGTGCTGTTCGCGATGGGCTTCACCGGCCCCCAGCGCGAGGGTCTCGTCGAGCAGCTCGGCGTCGACCTCGACGAGCGCGGCAACATCGTCCGCGACCGCGACTTCATGTCGTCGGTCCCGGGCGTGTTCGTGGCCGGCGACGCCGGCCGTGGCCAGTCGCTCATCGTCTGGGCCATCGCCGAGGGACGCTCCGCGGCCGCCGGGGTCGACGCCTACCTGACCGGCGGGCGCAGCCCGCTGCCGCGGCCGATCAAGCCGAACGACCGTCCGCTGATGGTCTGAGCGACGCGTGGGTGCCGGCGGCCCAGGTCGCCGCACGAAGGGGTCGGGAGCCGCAGCTCCCGACCCCTTCGTCGTCGTGTCCTGCAGGGGGATGCGCCGGGGGTCGCGGGCCCGGTGAACTCTCAGCGTCTTTTGTTGCGCGGGCCCACCAAGTGACTCGCCGGTACACCCCGGGTGTCGATAGGGTCGTGGGGTGCGTAGAGCCAAGATCGTCTGCACGCTCGGACCGGCCGTCGCGACCGCCGAGCGTATCCTCCAGCTGGCCGAGGCGGGCATGGACGTCGCCCGCCTCAACATGAGCCACGGCGACCATGCCGACCACGAGGCCAACCTCGGCTACGTGCGTGCCGCCGCCGAGCGCACCGGCAAGGCGATCGCCGTGCTCGCCGACCTCCAGGGTCCGAAGATCCGGCTCGGCCGCTTCGCCGACGGCCCCGTCGACCTCGCCGTCGGCGACCGCTTCACCATCACCACCGACGACGTCCCCGGCGACGCCGAGCGTGCGTCGACTACATACTCGGGGCTGCCGGGCGACGTCTCGCCCGGCGACGAGATCCTCATCGACGACGGCCGCGTGCGGCTGCGGGCCCTCGAGGTCACCGGGCACGACGTCGTCACCATCTGCGAGACCGCGGGACGCCTCAGCAACAACAAGGGCATCAACCTGCCCGGCGTCGCGGTCAGCGTCCCCGCCATGAGCGAGAAGGACGTCGAGGACCTGCGGTTCGCGCTGCGCCAGGGCGTCGACTTCGTCGCGCTCTCGTTCGTGCGCAACGCCCGCGACGCCGACGACGTCCGTCGGGTCATGCACGAGCTCGACATCCACCGTCCCGTCATCGCCAAGATCGAGAAGCCGCAGGCCGTCGACAACCTCGACGAGATCATGGACTCCTTCGACGGCTTCATGGTCGCGCGCGGCGACCTCGGCGTGGAGCTGCCGCTGGAGGACGTGCCGATCGTGCAGAAGCTGATCGTCGAGAAGGCCCGGCGCAACGCCAAGCCGGTGATCGTCGCCACCCAGATGCTCGAGTCGATGATCTCGGCCCCGCGCCCGACCCGCGCGGAGGCGTCCGACGTCGCCAACGCGGTGCTCGACGGCGCCGACGCGGTGATGCTGTCCGGCGAGACGAGCGTGGGGGAGTACCCGATCCAGACAGTGCGCACGATGGCGCGCATCATCGAGTCCACCGAGGACCACGGCCTGCCGCGCATGGCCGCCTACACGTGGCAGGCGAAGACCCGCACCGGCATCATCTGCCGCGGTGCCTCGCAGGTGGCCGAGGCGATCGACGCACGCTACGTCGTCGCGTTCACGACGATCGGCGGGTCCGCCCGCCGCATGTCGCGCTACCGCTCGCACATCCCGGTCATCGCGTTCACGCCCGACCCCATGACCCGCAACCAGCTCGCGCTCACGTGGGGCGTCGAGACGTTCCTCGTGCCCGAGGTCAAGCACACCGACGAGATGGTGCTGCAGGTCGACAAGCGTCTGCTCGAGGTCGCACGGTGCTCGCACGGCGACGAGGTCGTCATCGTCGCCGGCGCCCCGCCCGGCATCCCCGGCTCCACGAACGCGCTGCGGATCCACCGCATGGGCGACGCGATCAACCGCGTCGTGCCTGCCTACGAGCACCCCGCCGAGGAGGGCTGAGCCCGGCGCCGACGCTCGACGGGCGGGTGTCGGCGTCCGGACGTACGGTGGGGACATGACTGAATCGAACACGTCGTCGAACACGTCCCCTGGCCCCACGGCAGGCTCCACGCCCGACTCCGACGTCCTCGGCGCGGACGCTGGCGGCACCACCGAGAAGGACCCGCAGGACTGGGTCACCGGCGACGAGCCGATGACCGGCGCGCAGCGCTCCTATCTCGACACGCTCGCCCGCGACGCTGGCGAGACGCTCTCGGCCGACCTCACGAAGGCGGAGGCCTCGGAGCACATCGAGCGGCTGCAGGAGCAGACGGGGCGCGGGTCGGACTGACGGTCCGCGGTCGCGCTGGTGCCGACTGCGGGACTCGAACCCGCACGCCCTCTCGGACAACGGTTTTTGAGACCGTCGCGTCTACCATTCCGCCAAGTCGGCGCGCCGCACGTGCCCGCTAACCTTCTCACGTGACCAGCCGACCGACCGAGACGCCCCGCACCGACGACCCCTCTGTGACGGGCGAGCCCGCCGACCGTCCCCGCGTCGTCATCGCCGAGGACGAGGCGCTCATCCGGCTCGACCTCGCCGAGATGCTCGCCGAGGAGGGCTACGACGTCGTCGGGCAGGCTGCGGACGGTGTCGAGGCGGTCGAGCTCGCCACGGCCCTGCGGCCCGACCTGGTCGTCATGGACGTCAAGATGCCGCGCCTCGACGGCATCGCCGCGGCCAGCCGCATCGCGGGGGAGCGGATCGCGCCCGTCGTCATGCTGACCGCGTTCAGCCAGCGCGACCTCGTCGACCGGGCCCGCGAGTCCGGCGCGATGGCCTACCTGGTCAAGCCGTTCACGGCCTCCGACCTCGTCCCCGCCATCGAGATGGCCCGCAGCCGCTTCGCGGAGCTCGCCGCCCTGGAGGCGGAGGTCGAGGACCTCACCGACCAGCTCGCCACCCGCAAGGTCGTCGAGCGCGCCAAGGCGCAGCTCCAGGCTGCCCTGGGACTCAGTGAGCCGGAGGCGTTCGGCTGGATCCAGCGGACGGCGATGGACCTGCGCATGTCCATGCGCACGGTCGCCGAACGGGTCGTGGAGCACGGTGTGCCGGGCGCCGATCCCTCACCCGAGTGAGCGATCCGTATTACAAGTTGACTACGAAACAGGACTTTCACACGAGCCCGACCTGCGCGACCCCCGCGGCGACTAGTTTCGTCCTACGGCTCGACCCGTCGGGGGTCGGACCAGAGTTCCCGGAGGATCAATGAAGCGCAGTACCAGGACCATGCGGCTCGCCGCGGTCGCCGCGGCCGGCGCGCTCGTGCTCGCCGCCTGTGGTGGAGGCAGCGGCAGCGACGACGAGAGCAGCGACAGCGGCGACAAGGCCTCGGCCTCGAAGGCCGACGGCACGCTCACGATCGGTACCCTGCTCCCGCAGACCGGCAGCCTCGCGTTCCTCGGCCCGCCGGAGTTCGCGGGCGTCGACCTCGCGATCAAGGACATCAACGCCGACGGCGGCGTGCTGGGCAAGGACGTCAAGGGCGTCAAGGGCGACTCGGGCGACACCGACTCGGGCATCGCCCCGGCCGAGACCGACAAGCTGCTCGACGCCGGTTCCGACGTCATCGTCGGTGCTGCGTCCTCGGGCGTCTCGATGACGGTCATCGACAAGATCATGTCGGCCGGCACCGTGATGTTCTCGCCCGCCAACACGTCGACCGACTTCGACAAGGGCGACTACGCCAAGCCCGACCTGTACTTCCGCACCGCGCCCTCGGACATCCTCCAGGGTGCCGTGATGTCGAACCTGCTCGTCCAGGACGGTCGCCAGAACGTCGCGATCCTGGCCCGTCAGGACGCCTACGGCGAGACGCTGGCCTCGGAGATCAAGAAGGGCCTCGAGAACGCCGGCTCCAAGGTCGCCGCGACGGTCTTCTACGGCGAGAACGCGCAGTCCTACGACTCGCAGGTCCAGGAGATCGCCGACAGCAAGCCGGACGCGATCGTGCTCGTCGCCTTCGAGGAGACCACCACGATCATCCCGCAGCTGGTGCAGGCCGACGTCGGCCCGCAGAAGGTCCCGACCTACTTCGTCGACGGCAACACGGCCGACTACAGCGGCAAGCTGCCCGAGGGCACGCTCAAGGGCACGAAGGGCACCATCCCCGGCGCCGAGACGTCCGGTGACTTCAAGAAGCGCCTCCTCGAGGTCGACCCGAAGCTGAAGGACTACTCCTACGCGGCCGAGTCCTACGACGCGGTCATCGTGTCGGCGCTCGCGGCCATCAAGGCCGACAGCGACGCGGGCGACAAGATCGCCAAGGAGATCCCGGGCATCACCAAGGACGGCGAGAAGTGCACGACGTTCAAGGACTGCGCCGCGCTCCTGAAGGACGGCAAGGACATCGACTACGACGGTGTCTCCGGCCCCATCGAGCTGGGTGAGACGGGCAGCCCGACGGCCGCCTCCATCGGCATCTACGAGTACGGCGCCGACAACACCTACAAGGCGGTCGACTACATCAGCGGCACGATCTGAGCCACTGACGTCGAGCACGTCCCGCACGAGGCCCCCGGGTTCCCCCCGGGGGCCTCGTCATGTCTGGCGGTACCGCTGGTTCTCCTGACGTGAGGGGATTCCACTCACCTGCGGATGACACCAACGGTGAGCGAGATTCCCAGGTCGACCTGGGAATCTCTGCGACGCACGACGCTCGGATGTTCCCAGGAGGAGCGGCGCGGGCACCAGGCACGATTTCCTCAGGCAGGCACGGAAAGCTCTCCGTGCGTGGGTGAGAGAACCGTGCCTCGTGGGAGGAACCAGCGACCCAGGGTCGTTTGCTTCGACCACCGGCCGACTCCAGGGGCGGGTCGACGAGATTCCCAGGTCGAGCTGGGAATCTCGTCGACCCAGGACCGTAGGACGCCTCGTAGGCGGCGCGGCGCGAGCTCCAGGCACGATTTCCTCAGCCACGCACGGAAAGCTCTCCGTGCGTGGCTGAGAGAACCGTGCCTTGTGGAAGGAAACCGGGCAGCCAGGCAGCGAACCGTGCCTCGCGGGAGATTCCCAGGTCGACCTGGGAATCTCACCCCGCACACGTGGAAGGCCCCCGACGCTCGCGTCGGGGGCCTCCGGGGTCGAGCTGGGCGGAGCGGTCAGCTCGCCTTCTTGCCCAGCGTGCCGAGGTAGAGCTCGATGACCTTCGGGTCGTTGCCGAGCGAGCGGCCGGTGCCCGAGTAGGCGGAGCGGCCCTGGTCAAGGACGTAGCCGCGGTCGCAGATCTGCAGGCATCGCTTGGCGTTCTGCTCGACCATGATGACCGAGACGCCGGCCTTGTTGATGTTGCGCGTCTGCACGAACACCTCGTCCTGCAGGACGGGGGAGAGGCCGGCGGACGGCTCGTCGAGCAGCAGCACCTGAGGGTCCATCATCAGGGCGCGACCCATGGCGACCATCTGACGCTCACCACCGGACAGCGACCCGGCGCGCTGCTTGCGGCGCTCGCCGAGACGCGGGAACAGGTCGGTGACGAACGCGAAGCGCTCCGTGAACGTCTTCGGCGCCTGGTAGCAGCCCATCTCGAGGTTCTCCTCGATGGTCAAACTCGGGAACACGTTGTTCGTCTGGGGGACGAACCCGATGCCCTTGGTGACCAGCTGGTCCGCGCGCTGGTTGGTGATCTCCTCACCCTTCAGCGTCACGCTGCCCTCGTGGATCGTCACCAGGCCGAACAGCGACTTGAGCAGCGTCGACTTGCCGGCTCCGTTCGGGCCGATGATGCCGACGAGCTCGCCGGGCTGGCAGTACAGGTCGGCGCTGTTGAGGATGTTCACGCCGGGCAGGTAGCCGGCGATGAGACCGTCGGCGCGCAGGATGGCCCCGTCGGCGCCCTTCTGGTGCTTCGCGCGCTCCTCGGCGAAGTTCGCGTCGCGTGCGGCCTCGCGTCCGGCGTCCTGGCCGGGCTCGTGGATCTCTGCCATGTCAGGCCTCCTGGTCGAGCTCGGCCTCGGTGGCCTGCTCGAGCTCGGTCTCGTCCAGCTCGGTGATGTCGGTGTCGTGGTGCGCGCCCAGGTAGGCGTCGATGACGGCCTGGTCGGACATCACCTGGTCGGGGGTGCCCTCGGCGACGATCTTGCCCTGCGCCATGACGATGACCCAGTCGGAGATGTCGCGCACCATGTCCATGTCGTGCTCGACGAACAGCACCGTGCGGCCCTCGTCGCGCAGCGACTTCACGTGGCCGAGCAGCGACTGCTTGAGGGCCGGGTTCACGCCGGCCATGGGCTCGTCGAGCATGATCAGCTCGGGGTCCACCATGAGCGAGCGGGCCATCTCCAGCAGCTTGCGCTGGCCGCCCGAGAGGGAGCCGGCGAAGTCCTCGCGCTTGGCGTCGAGCTTGAACCGCGCGAGCAGCTCGTCGGCACGTGTCGTGATCGAGTCCTCCTGGCCGGACCACAGGGCACGGAAGGGGGCGGACCAGAAGCGCTCGCCGCGCTGGCCCGTGGCCCCGAGCCGCATGTTCTCGATGACGGTGAGGCGCGACAGCACCTTCGTCAGCTGGAACGTGCGCACCATGCCACGGCGAGCGACCTTGTAGGCCGGCACCTTCTGCAGCGACTGGCCGTTGAACGACCACTCGCCGGTGTCCGGTGCGTCGAAGCCCGTCAGCAGGTTGAACAGCGTCGTCTTGCCGGCACCGTTGGGGCCGATCAGCGCCGTGATGACACCGCGCTGGATCTCGACGTGCTCGACGTCGACGGCCTTCAGGCCGCCGAACTGCCGCGTGATGGAGGAGCCGACGAGGATCGCGTCGGGCTTCTTCACACCGGGCGTGTTCGCGACCCCGGCGAGCGGGTCGGTGGTGGGGGTGGTGTCAGCGGGCATCGATCGCCAGCTCCTTCCGGTCGCCGAAGATCCCCTGCGGTCGGTAGATCATCAGGAGCATGAGGCCCAGGCCGACGAGGATGAGTCGGACCAGGCTGGCCTGGATGTCGCTCATCGCCCAGTCGGGGATGAGCGGGTTCGAGCCGGACGTGGCCTGGCTGAAGAACGAGCCGATGCCGCCCATGAGGAGCCAGAAGATCATGGCGCCGATGACGGGACCGAGCACGCGGGCCGCGCCGCCGATGAGCAGCGCGGTGTAGGCGAAGAACGTCACGTTCGTGGAGTAGTCGCTCGGCACGACCGACGCCTGCTTCAGTGCGAGGAAGAGGCCGGCGAGACCACCGAAGACACCACCCAGCACGAGCGCCTGCATCTTGTAGGCGAACACGTTCTTGCCCAGCGAGCGGACGGCGTCCTCGTCCTCGCGGATCGAGCGCAGCACGCGTCCCCACGGGCTGCGCATGAGCAGCCACACGAAGAGGCAGCCGAGCGCGACCAGGACCCAGCCGACGGTCAGCGACCACAGGTCGTCCTGGCGGAACCGGACGACGCCGAGGTCGACGCCGCCGGAGTAGGGGTTGAGGTCCTGGAAGGTCTTGGCGAAGCCGGTGAGGCCGTTCGAGCCGCCGAAGACGTCCTTGGTCTCCACGGCGCCGAACACCAGACGCAGGATCTCCGCCGTCGCGATGGTGGCGATGGCGAGGTAGTCCGCCCGAAGGCGCAGCGTCGGCACACCGAGGACGAGCGCCAGCACCACGGGGGCGAGGAGCGCGACCACGACGCCGAGCCAGAACGACTGGTCGTAGGTGACGACCGTGACGGCGAGGCCGTAGGCGCCGACGGCCATGAAGCCGGCCTGGCCGAAGTTCAGCAGGCCGGTGTAGCCGAAGTGGATGTTGAGGCCGATGGCCGCGAGGGCGAAGACGATCGCCTGCGGTCCGAGGGCCTGCGACAGTGCGGCGTTGAGGATGGTTCCGAAGTCCATGGGAATCCCTTTCAGCCGATCCGCTCGGCGCGGCCCAGGATGCCCTGGGGCCTGATCAGCAGGATGAGGATGAGCACCACGAGGGCGCCGACCTCCTTGATGGACGACGGGACACCAGGCCAGATGCCGATCTGCAGCGTGCCGACCTCGACCATGATGCCGATGATCATCGACCCGACCAGCGCGCCCCAGATGGTGCCGAGGCCGCCGAGGGTCACGGCCGCGAACACGAGCAGCAGCAGCTTGAAGCCCATGAGGAAGTTGACCTGGCTGTTGACCGCCAGCAGGCCGCCGGCCAGACCCGTCAGGGCGCAGCCGAGGACCCAGACCGACCGCACGACGCCGTCGACGCGCAGGCCGGACGACGCCGACAGTGCCGGGTTGTCGGCGACGGCGCGCATCGACTTGCCGAGGCGGGTCTTCATGAGGACCACGCACGTGACCGTCAGCACGACGATCGAGACGAGGATGATCGCGATCTCCTTGTCGGCCAGCGCGAACGGACCATAGGACTTGCGCGTCTGGTTGACGTACTGCGAGAGCGACTCGCGCGAGCCGCCGAACGTGTACTGGAAGACGTTGCGCAGCAGCAGACCGAAGCCGATCGAGACGATCATCATCGCGATGATGCCGATGCCCTTGCTGCGCAGCGGCTTCCACAGGAACTTGTCCTGGAGCCAGCCGAAGGCCGCCGAGGCGAGGACCGCCACGACGATCGCGAGGATGACCGGCAGCCCGAAGGCGCGGTTGGCGACGTAGGTGGCGATCGCGCCGAAGGTGATGATCTCGCCGTGCGCGAAGTTGGTGAGCTTCGTGGTGCCGAAGATCAGCGACAGGCCGAGGGCGGCGAGCGCGATGATCAGGCCGAACTTCACGCCGTTGACCATGGCGCCCGCGAAGCGCTCACCGAGCGAGGGCCCGGCCTGCTCGACGACGCCGATCTGGAACTGGGCGAAGTTGCCGCCGTCCAGGAGCGCGTCGACGGTGCGCTTGTTGCTGCCGGCGAACTGGATCCCCGACGGCAGCGTGTCGGTGTCGAGGGTGACGACGTAGCTGCCCCGTTCCGGGATGGCGATGAAGGCGCGTCCGTTCGGGTCGGTCACCGCCTCGCCGACCTCGGTGCCGGAGGAGGAGGCGACGCTCAGCGTCGCTCCGGGGATCGGGGCCTTGTCGTCACCGCTGTTCTGCAGCGTGACGCCGATGTAGGCGCCGTCCGGCGGGGTGGCCGGCGCCGTGGGCGCCGTCGGGCTCGCGCTGGGCGTGGGCGTGCTGGTGGCCGAGGCGCCGAGTGGCACCAGGACGACCAGACACGCCAGGAACGCCGACACGAGGACCTTGGATGTCAGTCGCACGCAGGACTCCTGGAGTTCGGGCAGCGCTTGTGGCGCCGTCGTCCCGGGGACTATATCCCCGCCGGGGTCCGAGGTGGCCCCTTCGCGAAAGTCCACAGGTAACAGTTCTGTGAAGTCCGCTCAGGCCAGCGAGACGGCCAGCTGGGTGAGCAGCGGCGCCACGAGGAGTGCCGGCAGCAGGTCGGCGACCGGCAGGGCCTTCAGGTCGAGCAGACGCAGCGCCACCCCGACGAGGACCAGTCCGCCCGTGGCGCCCAACGCGTCGAGGTGGGCCGCCGGCAGCGCCTCGCCGAGGGCCAGCCCGACGAGCGTCAGCGATCCCTGCACGACCAGCACGGCCACGGCGGATGCCATCACCCCGACACCGAGCGCGGCGGCGAAGGCGAGCGACGCGAAGCCGTCGAGCGCCGACTTCAGGAGCAGCTGCTCCGCCCCACGGCCGAGGCCCTCGTTGATCGAGCCGAGGATCGTGAGGGGGCCGACGCAGAAGACGAGCGAGGCGACCACGAAGCCCTGGACGAAGCGGTCGCGGTCGCCGCCGTCGCCCCGCGACAGGGCTCGCTGCAGGACACCGCCGAACGACTCGAGCCGGTCCTCCAAGCGCAGGAGCGAGCCGACGACGCCACCCACGAGCAGCGAGCCGAGGACGATCAGCGTCGGCGCGCCCCGTGGCGTCGCGTCGACCAGGGCGTCGCTGCGGACCGCGAGGGCGGCGTCGGCGGCGATGAGTAGCGTCACGAGACCGAGCGCGGAGGTGACGGTCGTGCGCACCCGTTCGGGCAGCCGCTGGCCGACCAGCAGGCCGAGCCCGGACCCGACGAGCACGGTGGCCACGTTGGTGAGCGTGCCGCTACCCACGAACATGTAGGCTCCTCTCGCTCGTTGAAGATCGCACGACCCGACCGGGCCATGGTGACAGCCGTCCGTCCGGGGTCGCGCCCGACACCCGCCGAGGACGTCATGGCCACTCGCTCGCCGATCGTGATGCGCGACGCGGTGCCCGAGGACGCGGCCGAGCTCGTGGCCCTGTGGGCCGAGTCGGCCGCGGTGAGCGACGAGGAGGGCGCGGAGGCGTTCTCCTACCAGTCGCTGTTCCGCGAGCCGACCGCGACGGAGGCGGAGTCGGCGATCGAGCAGACCCTCGCCAAGCCCGGCAAGCGCATCATCGTCGCCCTCGTCGAGGACGAGATCGTCGGCGCGACGGTGTGCGACCTGAGCACCTTGACACCGATCACGCTCACCCCCATCCTCATCGTCACCGACATCCAGGTCTCCCCGCGCCACCGTCGCCGCAACGTCGCCGCGACGCTGCTGTCGGCCGCCGCGACGTACGGCGAGGAGAACGCCTGCGAGATCGTCGTCGCGGCCATCCCGCTCATGGCCCGCGAGCCGCACCGCTACCTGACGAAGATCGGGTTCACCCAGGTCGCAGCCGTCCGCGCCATCCAGGCCAGCCGCCTGCGCTCCCGGCTCAGCTCGAAGGCCACCCACTCCCGCGACACCGGCAAGCTCATCGCCGTCCGCCGCACGCTGCGCCGCCGCCAGGACGACCGCCGCTCCGGCCGGGTCTGAGGTCGGGGGCTCCTTCGTCCCTGCGCGTCGTGATTGTCCGGTGCGGTGGCAACGGGTCTTGGGCTGCTGGTGCGTTGCCTGCGTTCGTCGTGACCGTGCTGGTGCGCTGCCTCGGCCTTCGCTGGGGGCGGTCTTCGAAGGGGCCTCGACCGGCAGGGGGCCTGGGGCTGGCCTCGGGTCTCGGGGTCTGGCTGGGCCCGCCCTTGGATCCACGATTCTTCGATTCTGCGTTCAGGGGCCAAGGTTCTGCGTTCGTGCGTCCTGTCGGTGGATCTGCAACCGCAGGAGCGCTCCTGTGGTTGGAAATCCACCGATGGCGGGCTGAGCGGCGGAAGGATTCTTCCTTCGCGTGGAACGGTCCACACCACGGAAGAATCGTTCGTCACCCCCACGCAAAGTGCACCCACGATTCTTCATCCACGCGTGCGAGGCCGAACGCTTCTGCGTTCACGACGGGATTCCGTAGCAAACGCAGCATCGTTGGCCTTCACCCCTGCGGCAGCGCAGCAGCACGACGAGACCCCCTGCGGCAGCGCACCACCGAGCACACCGCTCCCGCGGCAGCGCACCAGCAGGTCCGAGGCGTCCGACGACAGCGCACCATCACGACGAGACCACCCCACGACCACGCACACGAGGCACACGCCGCAGGCCAGTGTCCGCCGGTGCGTCTAGAGTCGACGACGTGGATCGACTGCTGCTGATCGACGGTCACTCCGTCGCCTACCGTGCCTTCTTCGCCCTGCCCGTCGAGAACTTCTCCACGACCACCGGACAGCACACCAACGCGGTGTTCGGCTTCACCTCGATGCTCATCAACGTGCTGCGCGACGAGCGTCCGACGCACGTCGGCGTGGCGTTCGACGTGTCGCGGCAGACGTTCCGCGTGCAGGAGTACGCGGAGTACAAGGGCAACCGCAGCAAGAGCCCCGACGAGTTCAAGGGCCAGGTCGGCCTGATCAAGGACGTCGTCGCCGCGCTCGGCATCACCGCGTTCGAGAAGGACGGCTTCGAGGCCGACGACGTGATCGGCACGCTCACCACCCAGGCGCAGGAAGCCGGGATGGAGGTGCTGATCTGCACCGGCGACCGCGACGCGCTCCAGCTGGTCACCGACACCACCACCGTGCTCTACCCCCGCAAGGGAGTCTCCGACCTCGCGCGGATGACACCGGCCGCGGTCGAGGAGAAGTACGGGGTCACGCCCGAGCACTACCCCGAGATCGCCGCGCTCGTCGGCGAGACGAGCGACAACCTGCCCGGAGTCCCCGGGGTCGGGCCGAAGACGGCGGCCAAGTGGATCAACCAGTACGGCTCGCTCGAGGCCCTCGTCGCCGACGTCGACGCCGTGAAGGGCAAGGCGGGGGAGTCGTTGCGGGCCCACCTCGACGACGTGCTCCGCAACCGGCGCATCAACGCGCTCGTGCGCGACCTCGACCTCCCGGCCAAGCCCACCGACCTCGCGTTCAGCACCGAGTGGAACCGCGACGCCATCCACGAGGTGTTCGACGCCCTCGAGTTCGCGGCGCTGCGCACCCGCCTGTTCGAGTACCTGGGCGGTGGTGACGAGTCGAGCAGCGACGAGGCGGCCGTCGAGGTGGTCGTCGACCGTCCCGCCGCCGGAGCGCTGGCCGCGTGGCTCGACGAGCACACCGATCGCGAGCCGGTCGGCGTGGAGGTCACGGGCGTGCTGCGACCCGTCGGCGCACGCGTCGACATGCTCACCGTCGCCACGGCCGCTGGCCGTGCCGTGAGTCTCGCGCCGGAGTCGCTCGACCCGGCCGACGAGAAGGTGCTCGCCTCGTGGCTGGCCGACGCGGACCGCCCGAAGGTCATGCACGACGCGAAGGGTCAGCGGCATGCCCTGGCGGCGCAGGGCTGGTCGCTGGACGGGTTGGCGGCCGACACCGCGCTCGCCGCCTACCTGGTGCGTCCGGACCAGCGCTCCTACGACCTCGCCGACCTCGCGCTGCGCGCGCTGAAGCGCGACCTGAGCCCCGCCGACGACTCCGGCCAGCTGGCCTTCGACGACGACACCGCGGGCGTCGAGGGCGCCGCCCAGCGGGCCCGCGCCGCGCTCGACCTGTGGGGCGTGCTCGCGGAGGAGCTGGAGCAGCAGGAGGCGCTCACGCTGCTGCGCGACGTCGAGCTGCCGCTGGTGCACGTGCTCGCCGCCGCCGAGACCGCCGGCATCGCCGTCGACTCCGAGCACCTCGACGCGTTGCACGAGGAGTTCACCGGTCGCATGACGGCAGCGGCGGAGGAGGCCTACGAGGCGATCGGTCGCGAGGTGAACCTCGGGTCGCCCAAGCAGCTGCAGGAGGTGCTCTTCGAGCAGCTGGACATGCCGAGGACCAAGCGCACGAAGACCGGCTACACGACCGACGCCGAGGCGTTGCAGCAGCTGTTCGTCAAGACCGGCCACCCGTTCCTGGAGCACCTGCTCGCGCACCGCGACGTGACGCGTCTGCGGCAGACCGTCGAGGGCCTGCAGAAGACGGTGCAGCCCGACGGCCGGATCCACACGACCTACTACCAGACCATCGCGGCGACCGGCCGGCTCAGCTCGGCCGACCCGAACCTGCAGAACATCCCCATCCGCACCGAGTCGGGACGCCGGATCCGTGAGGCGTTCGTCGTCGGCGAGGGGTACGAGACCCTGCTGACCGCGGACTACAGCCAGATCGAGATGCGCATCATGGCCGACCTGTCCGAGGACGCCGACCTCATCGAGGCGTTCCGCTCCGGGCACGACTTCCACACCGTGATGGCGACGAAGGTCTTCGAGCGCGAGCCCACCGACATCGACGGGGGACTGCGGGCCCGGATCAAGGCCATGAACTACGGACTGGCGTACGGGTTGTCGGCGTACGGGCTCAGCCAGCAGCTGCAGATCTCCACGGGTGAGGCGCAGGGCCTCATGGACGACTACTTCGAGACCTTCGGCGGCGTGCGCACCTACCTGCACGGCGTGGTCGAGGAGGCCCGCCAGACCGGGTTCACCGCGACGATCCTCGGCCGCCGCCGCTACCTGCCGGACCTGCTCAGCGACAACCGCCAGCGACGCGAGATGGCCGAGCGGATGGCGCTGAACGCCCCCATCCAGGGCTCCGCCGCCGACATCATCAAGGTGGCGATGCTGGGCGTCGACGCAGCCCTGCGCGACCAGGGACTGACGTCGCGGCTGCTCCTGCAGGTCCACGACGAGCTCGTCCTCGAGGTCGCCGAGGGCGAGCGCGACGTCCTCGAGACCCTCGTGCGCGAGCAGATGGCGTCCGCGGCGCAGCTCTCCGTCCCCCTCGACGTCTCCGTCGGCACCGGCCGCACCTGGCACGAGGCCGCCCACTGAGCCGGAGCCGCCGACGTCGCTGAGCGCTCGCTCGACCTGCGGCTGCGCTGGCGCGGCGTCGACTCGTCCTGCGCTCCGCAAGGGCCTCGACCGGGCGGCTGGGCGGTCGCTGGTCTGGGGTCCCGGGCTGCGGGTTGCGCTCGGGGTGGACGCAGGATTCTGCGTTTCGCCCCCTGAGCGGTGGATCTGCCACCGCATCGCCCTCGGCGGTGGATCTGCCACCTTCTCAGCGCTGTACACGTGGAGAATCCACCGCCGACGGGGTCAGACGGGGCAGAGATTCTCCCTTCTCGTGGACCGTGCCACGAGAAGGGAGAAGCACTGCCCACCCCACCCCCAAGTGCACCCACGCTTCTTCCCTCGCGCGCGCGATGCCGAACGCTTCTGCGTTGGTGACGGGATCCCGTAGCCAACGCAGAAGCCTCGAGTCCCACGCACGAACGCAGATTCTTGAGTCCCACGCGAGCCACAGCCCGAGACCCCAGACCAGCGGGCCACCCAGCCGCCCGGTCGAGGCCCTTGCGGAGACCACACCAGCGCCAGCCGCGGCAGCGCACCAGCAAGCCCACGAAGGGCCGACCCGAGGACCGACCCTCAGCGTGGCGCGGTGGTGCGGCCCGGGACGAACCAGACGACCAGGGCGAGGGCAGCGGAGACGGTGGCGACGGTGGTGACGAGGCCGGTGAGGTGGACGTCGAAGCCGTAGGCGACGGCGACGACGAGGGCGGCGGCGATCCACACCAGGACGACGACGCCGTGGGCGTGGCGGGCGAGCGCGTCGAAGACCAGCAGGTGGACGACGGCGAGACAGGACCCGGCGAGGGCGAACAGCCAGAGCCGCCCGGCGATCTCCTCGTACTGCGCGCCGCCGACGAGCACGAGGGCGAGGCGGGGGAGCAGGGCCGTGGCGGCGACGGCGACCGCACCGAGGCCGGCGACCGCGAGCACCGCCTGCGCGCGGGCGCGGCGGGTCTCGTCGCGGGCGAGGTCGGGGAAGAGCACGACGCTGACGAACTGGGGCGCGAACAACGCGGCCTTCGACAGGATGAGTCCTGCCGCGTACAGGCCCGCCTCGTGCGCCTCGAACCGGTTGCGGGCCACGAGCGCGTCGAGGCTGCTCAGCACGAAGTAGGCGAGCAGGGCGTGCGAGCCGAGCACCGTCTCGCGGACGAGCGGGCGACGGCTCACCCCCTGCGCCGGCCGCAGGTGTCCGCGCAGCAGGGGCATCCCGACGAGCACGGGAGCCCACGCGCCGACGGCGATCCCGACCATCGCCGACGTCGCCGACGGGACGACGAGCACCGCGATGGTGCCGCACAGCAGCCGCCCGAAGCCGTTGGCGAGGTAGATGCCGGTGAGGGTGCGCCAGCGCTCCGACCCCTGCGCGATGCCCGCCTGCGCGCCCATGACGGTCAGGGGGACGAGGGTCGCGCCCGCGAGCACGACGGGCCAGGCCGAGTCGAGTCGCAGCAGCGGCACCAGCGCCACCGACGCCAGGGCGACGACGGCACCCACGGCGAGCGCGGCGGCGGCCGTCACCCGCAGCACCACGCCGATCACGTCGGCGCTGTCCTGCGGCGCCACGGCGATCCGTCGCGCGGTGACCGCCTGGATGCCGAGCGAGACGACGTTGCCCATGAGCAGGACGCCGAGCAGGGCCACGAGAGCACCGAGCTCCGCCGGCACCATGGTCCGCGCGGCCGCCACGGTGAACCCGTAGATGGCGACGTTCATGCCGACCATGCCGAGCGCGACCGTCGAGCCGCTCGAGAGGCGGTGGCTGGTGCTCGTCACCGGGTCACCCTAGCCAGCCCCTGGTCCCGTCGCCCGACGGAAGCATCGGCGCGGGGCACCCTCGACCTCTAGGGTGAGGCTCGAACGAGGAGGACCATGAGCCGGTGGCGCGACGCGATCGTCCTGCAGTGGAGCGCCCTGCTGGCGGTGCTGGTCGGCCTGCCCTGGTTCCGTCCCGGCTACGTCCTCTCCTACGACATGGTCTGGGTGCCGCACCTCGCGCTCGACCGCGACGACCTGTGGGGCCTCGGCAGTGCACTGCCGCGCGCCGTCCCGTCCGACGCGGTGGTGGCGTTGCTCGGTGCCGCGATCGACCCGCAGGTGGTGCAACGGCTCGTGCTGCTCGGTGCGCTCGTGCTGGCCGGTGTCGGTGGCGCGCGACTCGTCCCGACGCTCGGAACGACCGGTCGGCTCGCCGCAGCGGCCTTGGCCGTCTGGAACCCGTACGTCCTGGAGCGCCTCGCGATCGGGCAGTGGCCGATGCTGCTCGGCTACGCGGGGCTGCTCTGGCTCGTCGGCGAGCTGCGACGCGACGACCCCCGCCCGCGCGTGGTGGTGCTCGCGCTGGCCGGCGCCGCCCTCACGCCGGCCGGGGGAGTGATGGGCCTGGTCGCGGGTCTGCTCGCCGGACGTCGGTTCGGCTACCTGCGGGTCGTCGTGCTGGCGGTGGTCCTCAACGCGCCGTGGGTGGTCACGTCGGTGCTGCGTGGTCCGGTCGACGCCGACCCGCTCGGAGTCACCGCGTTCGCCCTGCGGGCCGAGGGGGCACTCGGGCACGTCGGCACGGCGCTGTCGCTCGGCGGCATCTGGAACGGCGACGTCGTGCCCGACGGCCGCGGGACGGGCCTCTCGCTCGTGCTCACCGTGGTGCTCTGGGCGGTCGCCCTCGGGGGGTTGGTCGTCCTCGCGCGGACCGACCGCCCGACGCTCGTCACGCTCGCGCCGGTCGCGGTGGTCGGCCTCGTGGTCGCCCTCCTCGGCTGGGCCGCGCCGGAGCTCGTCGAGGACCTGGTGCGACGCGCGGGCGCCGTGGCCCTGCTCCGCGACGGCTCGCGGTACCTCGCCCTCGTCGCTCCGCTGCTCGTGGCGGCGTTCGCGGTCGGTGTCGACGCGCTCGTGCGGGTCGCCGCCCGACGTCGCCTCGCCGCGGTCCCGGCCGTCGCGGGGGTCCTGCTGCCGCTCGCGCTGCTGCCCGCCCTCGCGAACGGGATCGGCGGTCGGCTGGAGCCCGTCCGCTACCCGGCGTCCTGGGAGACGGCGCGCGAGCTCGTCGCCCGGTCGCAGGTGCGGGGCGACCTGCTGGTGCTCCCGTTCACCGCCTACCGCGCACCGGCGTGGAACGACGGACGTCCCGTCCTCGACCCGGCCGGCCGCTACTTCGACCGCACCACCCTGACCGACGACCGGCTCGTCGTCGGCGGGCGGACGGTGGCGGGGGAGGACCGCAAGGCGGCGCAGGTCCGTCAGGCGCTGCGCTCGCGCGACGTCCCGCGTGCGCTCGCGCGCCTGGGCGTCGGGCTCGTGGTGCTCGACACCACCGCGCCCGACGCCGACCGGGCGGCGCGGCAGGTACGGGGTCTGCAGCGGGTCGGCGGCACCGACCTGCGCGTCCTGGCGGTCCGAGACGCGCGCGTGCGCCAGGTCGACGACACCGACCGACTCGCGACCACGGCCGCCTGGGGCGTGTGGGGCGTCGCGGTCGTCGTGGCGCTCGCCGCCACGGCCGGCGCGGCCGTCGGTGCGGTGCGCGTGCGCCGCCCCCGACCACGCGCCTGAGCCTGTGGTCCGACGCGACGAGACCTGTGCCACGTGTCCGGCCCCGCGTGGTCTCCCTGCCTGGTATCCTGACGTGGTCTCGAGGGAGGACAAAACGTGGGAACTTCAATCGTGGGCGGCGTCGTCGCCTTCTTCGTCGGATGCGGACTCGCCGCGGCTACCGCCGTCGGCGTGGTGCAGTCGCAGCAGAGCGCGGGCACCGAGCCCGTCCAGACCAGCACGGTCAGCTACGGCAACTGACGCATCCAGCACAGCAACGACGAGGGGCCCGGTCTTCTGACCGGGCCCCTCGTCGTTGCTGTGCGTGCTGCGTGGTGTCTCGTGAGCCGGGTGGTGCTGACCGTCGGGCTCAGTCGTCCAGCGCCGCGGCGAACGCGGCCTGCGAGGCGCCCCACGTGAACGTGGCCGCCTTCGTGCGAGCGCCCTCGCCGAGGAACGTGCGCCACTCGTGGTCGGTCACCAGGTCGCACGTCGCCCGCACCAGCTCGTCGCGGTCCTCGACCAGCAGGCCGGAGTCCTTGTGGTCGATCGACTCGGTCGTGCCGCCCGCCGACGCGTAGGCGACCGTGGGCGTGCCGTGCGCACCCGCCTCGCCGACGACGATGCCCCAGCCTTCCTTCAGCGAGGGCAGCAGCATGATCCAGGCCTGCGCGAGCAGCGCGTGCTTGGTGGTGTCGTCGACGTGGCCGTGGAAGACGACGGCGTCGGACACGCCCGCCTCACGTGCGTAGTCGTGCAGCTGCTCGTCCCACCAGCCCGACCCGACGACGTCGAGCACGGCGCCCGGGTGGGTGCGTCGCACGGCCACGAGGGCGTCGATCGCGTGCTCGACCTGCTTGTGCGGGACCAGGCGGCCGAGCACCACGAGGCGCGGGACGTCGGAGCGCTCGACGTCGACGCGCGGCGCCGGGTCGTTGCCGTTGTGGACGATGCGGATGCGGTCGCGGTCGACGCCGAGCTCGACCAGCTCGGCCTTGCTGGCGGCGGAGACCGTCACGTAGCGGCTACGGCGGTAGAGGCGGGGCGCGAGGCGGCTCTCGATCCACCACCCGACGCGACCGACCAGGCCCGGGTAGACGACGGGCCACTGCTCACGGTGCACGTGGTGCACCAGCACGACGACGCGCGCGCGGGTGGCCCAGCGGGTGAAGAACGGCAGACCGTTCTGCACGTCGACGACGAGGTCGACGCGCCCGTAGCGGCGGGTCAGCAGCCGCAGGAAGGTCAGGACGTAGATGTCGAGCTTGCTGCCGCGCCGGACGAAGCGGACGCCGTCGACGACCTCGTCGTCAGGCGCGCCGTCGTGGCGGGCGCAGGCGATCGTGACCTGGTGGCCGCGCTCGACGAGGCCGCGAGCCATCGTCTCGACGTAGTGCTCGGAGCCGCCGCCCTCGGGGTTGCGCGTGTCGCGCCAGTTGCAGAAAAGAATGTGCACGTGTGCCCCGGCGTGGTTAGCCGGTCCCTCCTCGTGCCGGCCGCGGCCGACGCTCCCTCGACGCCAGGGCGCCGTCCGTGTCCCTCAACACGGTGATCGCAGTCTACGTCAGGAATGGACCTCCGTGGGGGGTATCGTGCCCTGGTGCCTGCGCCGTTCCGTCCCACGCTGCGCCGCTCCTGGCGGCTCTTCCGGGCGTTCCAGGTGGAGCAGACCGACCCCGACCGCTTCTACGGTGCGCTCGCGGCCGACTCCGTCGCGCACGTGCAGCACTTCGCCGACCTCGACGGCGCGTGGGTGCTCGACGTCGGCGGCGGACCGGGCTACTTCGCGCGCGCCTTCCGCGGGGCGGGCGCCCGGTACACCCCGCTCGACGCCGACCTCGGCGAGCTGTCCGGGCTGGGGTCGCCCGAGCCGGGCACCGTCCTCGGCAGCGGCATGCAGCTCCCGTTCGCCGACGGCAGCTTCGACGTCACGTACTCCTCGAACGTCCTCGAGCACGTCCCCGACCCGTGGCTCATGGCCGACGAGATGGTCCGCGTGACCCGTCCCGGTGGGCTGGTCTTCTGCTCCTACACCCTCTGGTGGGGACCGTGGGGCGGTCACGAGACGGCTCCCTGGCACTACCTCGGCGGCCACCGCGCCGCCCGACGCTACGCCCGGCGCGAGGGGCACCCCCCGAAGAACGTGTTCGGCACGTCGTTGTTCGCGGTCACGGCCGCGGCCGGACTGCGCTGGGCACGGTCGCGACCCGACGTGGAGGTGCTCGCGCTTGTGCCGCGCTACCTGCCGCGCTGGGCGTGGTGGGTGCTGCGCGTGCCCGTCGTGCGTGAGGTGGTGACGTGGAACCTCGCGATCGTGCTGCGCAGACGCTGAGGGGGGACGGTCGCCGACGCACGCGCCTGGTCGCGTGGTCCGCGGTGCTCGTGGCGCTCGCGTTCGCCCAGGCCCCCGGTCGGGTCGTCACCGACACCAAGCTCGACCTCACGGTCGACCCGTGGGGCTTCCTGGGCCGGGCGCTGACGCTCTGGGACCCGTCGGGCGCGTTCGGTCAGGTGCAGAACCAGGCGTACGGGTACCTGTTCCCGATGGGCCCGTTCTTCGGGCTGGGTGACCTCGCGCAGCTGCCCCCGTGGGTCGTGCAGCGTGCGTGGTGGGCCGTGGTGCTCGTGGTGGCGTTCGTCGGGGTGGTGAAGCTGGCCGAGGCCCTCGGCATCGGCTCGGACGCCTCGCGCATCGTCGCGGCGCTCGCCTTCGCGCTGTCGCCGCGCATGCTGTCGGTGCTGGGGCCGTCGTCCATCGAGGTGTGGCCGTCGGCGGTGGCCCCCTGGGTGATCCTCCCGCTCGTCCTCGGCGCTCGCCGTGGCGACCCGCGCCGGTACGCGGCGCTCAGCGCCCTCGCCGTGGGCGCGGTCGGCGGCGTCAACGCGGTCGCCACCTTCGCGGTCGTGCCGCTCGCGGGCTGGTTCCTGCTCGTCGGGACGAGCGGGCCGCGACGTCGGGCGCTGCTGCTGTGGTGGCCGCCGCTCGTGCTGGCCGTGACCTGCTGGTGGATCCTGCCGCTCCTGCTGCTGGGCCGCTACAGCCCGCCCTTCCTCGACTACATCGAGTCCGCCCCGACCACGACGTTCGCGGCGACCGTCCTCGACGCGCTGCGCGGCACGACCAACTGGGTGCCGTACGTCGACCTCTGGTCCGACGCCGGACGCCTCCTGGTCACCGACCGGCTGCTCGTCCTCAACGGCGTGCTCGTGCTGGCGCTCGGTCTCGTCGGACTCGCGCGGCGCGACGTGCCGCACCGTCGCTACCTGGTCACCGGGCTGGTGCTGGGGCTCGTCGCGGTCACCGCCGGCCACGTCGGCGCGACGCGGGGCCTCGGGGCGACCGACGTCCAGGCGCTGCTCGACGGCGTGCTGTCGCCCGTGCGCAACACCCACAAGTTCGACGTGCTCGTGCGCCTGCCGCTCGTGCTGGGACTCGCGCACCTGCTGGGCGTGCTCCTGGCGCGAGGGTCGGGTGCCGTGCGACGCACGAACGCCGTCGGCGTGGCCGTGCTGGCCTGCGCGGCACTCGCCGGAGCGACGGCACCGGCGTGGACGGGTCACGTCGCTCCGCGCGGCAGCTACGTCGACGTCCCGCAGTACTGGACGCAGACCGCCGACTGGCTCGCCGACAACGCACCCGGCCGGGCCCTGCTGCTGCCGGCGACGACGTTCGGCGAGTACGCGTGGGGTCGCACGAACGACGAGCCGCTGCAGCCGCTCGCGCGGTCGCCGTGGGCGGTCCGCAACGTCATCCCGCTCACGCCGGGCGGCACCATCGAGTGGATGGACGCGGTCTCGGCGGCGCTCGAGTCCGGACGCGGCGACGCCGGTCTCGCGGCGACCCTGCGACGCGCCGGCGTGCGCACGTTCGTCGTCCGGTTCGACGTCTCCCGCTCCGGCGACGTGCTGTCGCCGGAGACCGTGCGGTCGACGCTGCTCAGCACTCCTGGCGTGCGACGCGCGGCGGGCTTCGGCCCGGTGATCGGCGGCGGGCCCCGGCTCGACGGCGCCGACGGACCAGGACCCTTCGTCGACGCCGGGCTGCAGGCCCCGCGGCAGGCCGTCGAGGTCTTCGTCCTCGACGGCGTCGACCCACCACGCACCGCCACGTCGACGTCGCGCACGGGTGTGCTGGTCGGCGACGCGCGGTCGCTGCTGCGTCTGGAACAGCGCGGTGCAGCGCCCCCGACGACGGTGATGGCGCAGGACGTGACGGGCGACGAGCTCGACGACGCGCCGGTCGTGCTGACCGACGGCAACCGGCGCCGCGAGGCCGACTTCGCGGCCGTCCGCGACAACCGGTCTGCCTCGCTGACCCGGCAGGAGCCGTGGCGCGCCGACCGGCCCGTCCACCGGTACTCCCAGGACGCCGTCGAGCCGTGGTCGACCGTGCCGGTGCTGCGCGGTGCCAAGGCGCTCACGGCGTCGTCGTCGCGGTCCGACGCCGGTGCCTCGCCGTGGACCGACCCGTCGGCGAGCCCGTGGGCCGCGTTCGACCGCGACCCGACGACGGCGTGGACCGCGGATCCCGGCCGGTTCGACCGGACGGCCTGGCTCGACCTCGACCTCGGCCGCGAGGTCGACCTCGGCATCGTGCCGATCACCGCGGCCGGCCGCGACGGCGAGGAGCGCCGGGTGCGGGTGACGACGCAGGACGGGCCACGCGACGTCGTGCTCCGCGACGGTCGTGCCGTCCTCGTGGAGGTCGGCCGGGTCTCGCGGCTGCGGATCAGCGGAGCCACGAGCGCCGAGCGCCCCCTCGCCCTGCAGGAGGTCGGCATCCCGGACGCGGTGGGCCTCGCGCGACCGCTGCGTCTCCCGCTCCTACCCCGAGGGTGGGCGGCGCCGGCCACGGTGCTCCTGCAGGCCGACGTGGGCGCTGCCGACGGCTGCTCCGTCGTCGAGGGCGTGCAGAACTGCTCGGACCGTCACGTCCGCGAGGTCGAGGACGCCGGCGCGCTCGACCGGCTCGTCCCGCTGCGCACCGCGGCGCGCTACCGCCCGTCGATGACCGTCACCGGACGTGGCGGCCAGGCGCTCGACGCCCTCGTGCAGCGCGGCCGGCTCGCCACCGTGGAGGTCTCCTCGCAGCAGGGCACGTCGGGGCGGGGCGGGGCACTCGCGCTCGCCGACGGCGACCGCTCGACCGGATGGGTCGCCGCGGCCGACGATCCCGACCCCACCGTGACCCTGCGCTGGGCGCGCCCGGTCCGCCTCGACCGCGTCCGTCTGCAGACGTCCGTCGACCTGGCCGCCACGCCCGTCCGGTCGGTGCGGACGGTGCTCGCCGACGGCACCACCCGCACCGTGCAGGTCCGTGACGGGGTGCTGCGGCTGCCGCGCGTGCGCACGACGTCGGTCGAGCTGCACCTGTCGCCGCAGGCGCCCCGTACCGACCTGGACTTCACGGGCACGGCGCGCGCCCTTCCGGTGGGCCTCACCGAGCTCTCGACGCCCGGCGTCGCCGGACTCCCGGTACGCCTCGACACGGTCGACGTCACGGTGCGGTGCGCCGACGGGCCCACGGTCGTCGTCGACGGCACGGTGCGACGCACCCGTCTGGCCGTCGACGCCCGCACGCTGCTGTCGGGCCAAGCGGTCCCGGTGCAGCTCTGCTCCGACGACGACGTCGCGCTCACCTCGGGCGAGCACCGCGTGGTGGCGGCGGGCACGACGGCACTGCGCCCGGCCGACCTGCTGCTGCAGCGTCAGGTCGCGACGCCCGACTCGGCGACGGTGGTGCTCGCCGAGCGGTCGAACACCAACGCCGGCTGGGAGGCCACCGGACCCGACGGGGCGGCGCTGCGGCCCACGGTCGTCGACGGCTGGCGGCAGGCCTGGTTCGTGCCGGCGGGTGCCGCGGCGCAGGTGAGCACGAGGTTCGCCCCGCAGTCGCTCTACACGACCGGCCTCGGCGTCGGTGTGCTCGCGTTCCTGGCCGTGGTCCTGCTCGCAGCGCTCCCGTCACGCCCGGGTCCGCCCGCGCGCCGCCGTGTCGAGGGCGCGTCCGGCGAGACCGTCGTCCTGGGCGGCTGGGTGCTGGCGGCGGCCTGGCTGGCCGGAGCGCCGGGCGTGCTGACCGCCCTCCTGGCCGTCGTGGCGACGTGGGCGGCCCGGCGACGTGTCCCGCCCGCTGCCCTCGTCGGGCTGCTCGTCGCCGTGGCCGGCGGGATCGCGGTGCTGCGCCCGTGGGGACAGTTCAGCACGTGGTCGGGCGACCTCGCGCTGCCTCAGCTGGCGGCGCTCGCCGCCGTGTCGGTCGTGGTGGCCGCCGGCGCGCGCCGACCGAGGTTCTTGAGGCGGAGGAACGGGCGCTCGACCAGTCGGTAGAGCAGCTCCGAGACGGGCAGCGACACGGCAAGGACCAGCACGACGACGAGCGGGAACGACGCGTTGAAGAGCGTGAGGTCGAGCCGGTCGAACAGCACCCACAGCACGATCACGTGGCAGCAGAAGAGGCTGTAGGACACGTGGCCGAGGTGCCGCAGCCACGGGTGCGCCATCCAGCGGGCGTAGGGGGTCTCGGCATCCCCGAACACGCTCGGGAGCACCACGAGCGCGGCGACGACCGCGTACGCCACGGCGCGCACGAGCGACTCCGACGACGTGCGCGCGAAGAGTCCGGCCGCGCCGCCGAGCGGGGTCGACGCGACGACGAGCACCGCCCCTGCCAGGAGCCAGCAGGCACCCGGGGCGGACGCCACCGACTCGAGGCGGTGCGCGACGCGCGACGGGCGCCCGGGCAGCGGATGGCGGCGGTCGACGTCGACGACGGCGAACGCGATGCCGACCGCGAACCAGCCCAGGAAGGCCGGGAGCGCCTGCGTCGTCCAGGGACCTAGTGGCACGAGCGGGCCGCCGATCGAGGCCGCCGACGTCCAGACGAGCGACAGCACGGCGAGGACGGAGAGCAGCGTGAGCACCCGCCTGACGCGCAGACCGTGGGTGCGTCGACCCAGCAGCACGACGAGGATCAGGGGCAGCGCGGCGTAGAACGCGACCTCGGTCGCGAGGCTCCACATCTGCGAGAGGCCCTCGGGCAGCGCCGGCTCGCGGTAGAGGTCCACGAGCGCGAGGTTCTGCACCCAGCGGTCCAGGCCGAGCTCGCGGTTCTGCCGCACGATCAGCAGCGCCAGCACGACGGTGACCCAGTAGACGGGCAGGACGCGCAGCGCGCGCTTCCAGGCGTACCGCGCCACCGAGTCGTGGTGCTCGCAGGTGCGCGCCGCGGTGAGCCAGGGATGCGCGAGCAGGAAGCCGGACAGCACGAAGAAGACGGCGACACCGACCTCGAGGCGCTGCATCGCGGCTCCGAGCAGACCCTCGTCGTAGAACCCGGCCCAGAACGCGCAGTGGGTGAGCACGACCGCGAGGGAGGCCACCGCGCGCAGCGTGTCGAGGCCCGGGTACACGGGTGCGACGGCGCGTCCGCCCGACGTCCGGTCGGCGGGTGCCGCGGGGGAGGTGGGGGAGCCGGGAACCGTCGCCGTCATCGCAGGGCCTCCAGCGTGCCCGCCGCGACGCGGTCGACGCAGACCGTCAGGCCGGGCGTCGTCACGTCGACCTCGAGCGTCGAGTAGGCGCCGTCGCCGTTGACGAGGTAGGTGTGCGGGCCGCTGAGGACCTGCATGCGTACGGGCTCGCGGCCGTCGAAGCGCAGCACGGCCTCGCCGTCGACCGACGCGGCGTAGTTGATCGTGGTCCACGGGAAGTCGGGCATCTGCGCCCGGTCGAGCGCGATGCGCCCCGGCTCACCTGGTACGACCTTCGTCCCGCAGCCGGCCACGGGTCCGGGAGCGCTCTCGGCGCCGCGCACGAGCGGCTGGCGCGCCGTGCCGTCGGTGTCGAGCACCGCGAGGTCGTTGCCCTGCCTGCGTGCGTCCACGAGATCACCGTACGGCGCGAGCACGTGCGACGGCAGGTTCCGCGGGTAGTGCAGCCCGAGCTGCACGAGCTCCGGGACCTCGAGGTCGGCGACGGGGCGCGGGTCGGCGAGCAGCGACGCGCGCGCGTTCTCGACGTAGCGACGCGCGGGGAAGTCCTCGTGCCACGGTCGCGCGTAGGCGGCCGCGTTCACCAGCGACGCGACGAGCACGACGGAGAGCGCGGCTCTCTGCGCTGCGCGCGGCACCGAGGGCAGACGGGGCAGCAGCGGACGCTCGCGCACGGTCGGTGCGTCGGGCACGCGCACCGGCAGGACAGCAGCGGCCAGCGCCAACGGCAGCACTGCGGCGAGGTCGGGCAGGTAGCGCGTGAACTGGCCGGCGACGGCCCCGACCTGCAGCCCACGGCCGAGGGCGATCGCGACGTAGGTGCCCGCCACCTGCACGAGCACCACGACGACCGCACGCCACGTGGTGCTCGGGTGCCGACGCCACGCGACGGCGACGACCACCAGGACCGCGACGGCAGCCACCACGCGCACCGCGAGCAGGGGGTCGGGGACCGACAGCGGGTCCGCGGCGACGTCCCAGCGCCAGGGTCCGCCGACCAGCCCGGGCAGCACGGACGACAGGAGGAGCCGGTCGGCGACGCCGAGCCACGGCGTGGCACCGGTGACCTGCACCGGCGGGGGCGTGGTGGCCCGGTAGAGCACGAGGTAGGCGACGCCGAGCGCGGCGAGCGGCGCGACCACGGGGCCGTGCCGGCGTACGACCCGGCCGAGCGTGCTCCGTCCGGTCCCGGAGCAGAACAGGACGACGAACGCGCCCACCGGCAGGGCCATGAGCAGCGCGCGGGGTCCGCTCGCCGCGCCGAGGAGGTAGGCCAGCACCACGAGCGCAGCCCAGCGCGGCCGTCGGTCACGGGTCCAGAGCACGAACCCCGTGACCACGAGGAAGAACGCCACCTGAGCGGGGAGCGCGTTCAGCGCGACGGCCCACCAGGAGCTCGCGTCGGCGGCGAGGGGGAGGAAGCAGAAGAGCGCGAACGGCACGAGGACGAACGGGCGCGGACCGAAGACCGTGCGCAGCATGAGCCAGCACGCGGCCGTCGCGGCGGCCGACAGCACCAGCACCGACGTCGCGGCAGCCCACCACGCGTACGGTCCGGCGGCGGCGACCAAGGCGGCGACGACGCGCCCGAGCGGCATCAGCTGGCTGTCGTTCGGCTCCAGGAGCACCGTGTGCAGCGGCCGCGCTGCGTCCTCCAGGAGCAGCAGGTCGTCGGAGTAGAACCAGCCCGGGACGACGATCCAGGCACGCCAGGCGAGCTGGGCCAGGAAGAGCACGAGAGCGGCGCCGGAGACGAGCTCCCGGGTGCCGACGCCCTCGTCGCGCAGGGTCCCGAGCAGCCGGCGCGTGACAGGTTCGACCACGACTCATCCTCACACACGTCGGGTGCGGCTCCGATGACCCTACGGACTGGTAACGTGCGCCTGATCACAACAGCGGAGGGAGCCCGACTGTGGGTAAGAAGCTGGGACTGGTGGCGCTCGTGCTGGGCGCCTTCCTGGTTCTTCTGGCAGGACTGAGCAAGTTCTACATGTACGACCGTCTGGCCGTGGTGCCCGACAACAACGAGACCACGAGCATCTCGCAGACGGCGCCGGGAGAGGACGCTGAGTACCTCAACGTCGGCGCCGAGGGCGGACCCGCGGTCGAGACCGGACCCCTGAAGTCCACGCGTATCGTGCAGGGCAACGTCGACCTGAGCGAGAAGGCCTCCGACGAGCTCGGCCGCGACGTGGCCGTGTGGGACACCTACACGTGCACCGACACGCCCGACTTCGACTGCGCCAGCGGGCAGACGCCGCTCAGCAGCACGAAGGACCGCGTCGCGTTCGACGCCCACACCGGCGAGACCGTCTCGTGGAGCGGCTCGACCACGGAGACCGGTGGCGAGGAGTCCGAGGGCGCCTTCAAGGGCCTGTACTTCAAGTTCCCGTTCGGGACCGAGAAGAAGACGTACGACTTCTGGGACGGCACCCTGAAGAAGGCCACCCCGGCCGTCTACAAGGGCGAGACCACGATCAAGGGTCTCGACGTCTACGAGTTCGAGCAGGTCATCGAGCCGACGAAGACCGGCACGATCGACGTGCCCGGCTCGCTCGTCGGCGAGGACGCCTCGCAGGTCACGGCCGACCGGATCTACGCGAACACGCGCAGCTTCCTGGTCGAGCCCGTCACCGGCGTCATCATCAAGGGCGGGGAGGCACAGGACTCCTACCTGGAGGTCGACGGCGAGCGCAAGCTCACCACCACGAAGGCGACGCTCGGCTACACCGACGCCTACATCCAGGACACCGTCGATGAGTACAAGGGCAAGGCGACGCTGCTGAAGGCCGTGGACACCACGTTCCCGATCGTCGGCGGCATCGTCGGACTCGTCCTGCTGGTCCTCGGCGTCGCGGGCCTGGCCCGTGGTCGCAAGGCCGCAGGTCGCCAGGACGGCGGCACGCACACCGCCTGAGCCGCAGGCACCTTCGTCCGGCGCGTCACCCATGGGTGGCGCGCCGGACGTGCGTCCGCAGGTCGCTACGGTGGGGCCATGGGTGCCGCCGACGACCTCTGCCGCTTCGTGGACGCCTCGCCGTCCCCGTTCCACGCCGTCGCCACCGCGGCCGCCGCGCTGGAGTCGGCGGGGTGGTCGAGGGTCGACGAGCGCGCCGCGTGGCCCGCGCCGGGTGGTCGCCGCTACGTCGTGCGCGGCGGGTCGCTCGTGGCGTGGGACGACACCGCCTCGTCGGCCGCCTCCGACGCGTTCAGGATCGTCGGTGCGCACACCGACAGCCCGACGCTGCGCCTGAAGCAGCACCACGACCGACGCTTCGAGGGCACCGACGTGCTCGCGCTCGAGCCCTACGGCGGCCCCCTGCTCACGACCTGGCTCGACCGCGACCTCGGCGTCGCCGGCCGCGTCGTGCTGCGCGACGGCGAGGAGCGGCTCGTGCACGTCGACGAGCCCGTGCTGCGGGTGCCGAACCTGGCGATCCACCTCGACCGCGACGCCGCCGGCGCGCCCGACCGTCAGCGTCACCTCGACGCGATCTGGGCGCAGCGCGGCACCCCGTTCCTCGCGTGGCTGGGGGAGCGGGAGGGCTTCGGCGCCGACGACGTGCTCGGCTTCGAGCTCATGACGGCCGACGTCGTGCCCAGTGCGCGCGTGGGCGTCGACGGCTGGCTGGTCGCGGCACCCCGCTTGGACAACCAGGCCACCTGCTTCGCCGGGCTGCAGGCGCTGCTCGACTCCGCGGCCGGCGGCAGGGCGCCGGTGGACGGCCAGCGGTCGGTGCTCGTGCTGTTCGACCACGAGGAGGTGGGCAGCTCCTCCGAGCGCGGCGCCGCCTCGGACCTGCTGCTCACGGTGCTCGAGCGCATCGTCCTGGCCGCCGGTGGCGACCGCGACGACCTGCACCGCGCGGTCGCGGGCTCGGTCTGCGCGTCCGGCGACATGGCGCACGCGACGCACCCCAACCACGCCGAGCGTCACGAGCCGCTGCACCACGTGCGCCTCGGCGCCGGACCGGTCCTCAAGGTCAACCAGAACCTGCGCTACGCCACCGACGCCGTCGGCGCCGCAGTGTTCGCACGGGCCTGCGAGCACGCCGGGGTGCCGCTGCAGCGCTACGTCCACCGGGCCGACCTGCCGTGCGGCTCGACGATCGGGCCGATCAGCGCCGCACGCACCGGCATCACCACCGTCGACTTCGGTGCCCCGCAGCTGGCCATGCACTCCGCGCGGGAGACGATGGCGGCCGCCGACGTCGAGCACTACGTGCGTGCGCTGACCGCGTTCTTCGCCCTGCCCGCCTGAACGTCGTCCGGCCGTCCCTCACGACGCCCCCGGTGGTCCGGGAACGACGGGGATCGCGTACCCTGAGAGGTGCGCTGGTGACCTGTGCGTTCCTCGGACCGAGCAGGAGCGCTCCTCGCACGCCCTCACGGGGCGTCCGAGGCACGTCCGCCGGCCGCTATCCCTACATCATCCATCCATCGGAGTCCATCTACCTATGAGCATCGCACCCTCTGCGGCACCGCAGGTTGCGGTCAACGACATCGGCACCGAGGAAGACTTCCTCGCGGCCATCGACTCGACCATCAAGTACTTCAACGACGGCGACATCGTCGACGGCACCATCGTCAAGGTGGACCGCGACGAGGTCCTCCTCGACATCGGCTACAAGACCGAGGGCGTCATCCCCTCGCGCGAGCTGAGCATCAAGCACGACGTCGACCCGCACGAGGTCGTCGCCGTCGGTGACAGCGTCGAGGCCCTCGTCCTCCAGAAGGAGGACAAGGAAGGCCGTCTGATCCTGTCCAAGAAGCGCGCCCAGTACGAGCGCGCCTGGGGCGACATCGAGAAGATCAAGGCCGAGGACGGCGTCGTCGAGGGCACCGTCATCGAGGTCGTCAAGGGCGGCCTCATCATGGACATCGGACTCCGTGGCTTCCTGCCCGCGTCGCTGGTCGAGATGCGCCGCGTGCGCGACCTCGACCCGTACATCGGCCAGAAGCTCGAGGCGAAGATCATCGAGCTCGACAAGAACCGCAACAACGTGGTCCTGTCGCGCCGTGCGTGGCTCGAGCAGACCCAGTCGGCCGTGCGCCAGAAGTTCCTCGACGAGCTCAAGAAGGGGCAGGTCCGCAAGGGCGTCATCTCCTCCATCGTCAACTTCGGTGCGTTCGTCGACCTCGGCGGCGTCGACGGTCTCGTCCACGTCTCCGAGCTGTCCTGGAAGCACATCGACCACCCGAACGAGGTCGTCCAGGTCGGCGACGAGGTCACGGTCGAGGTGCTCGACGTCGACCTCGAGCGCGAGCGCGTGTCGCTGTCGCTCAAGGCGACGCAGGAGGATCCGTGGCAGCACTTCGCCCGGACCCACCAGATCGGCCAGATCGTGCCCGGCAAGGCCACCAAGCTCGTCCCGTTCGGTGCGTTCGTGCGCGTCGAGGAGGGCATCGAGGGCCTCGTGCATATCTCCGAGCTGGCCGAGCGTCACGTCGAGATCCCCGAGCAGGTCGTCCAGATCGGCGACTCGGTCATGGTCAAGATCATCGACATCGACCTCGAGCGTCGTCGCATCTCGCTGTCGCTCAAGCAGGCCAACGAGACGCAGGCCGCTGCGGCCGACGACTTCGACCCGACGCTCTACGGCATGACGTCGTCCTACGACGAGCAGGGCAACTACATCTACCCCGACGGCTTCGACCCGGAGACCGGCGAGTGGCAGGAGGGCTTCGAGGAGGCCCGCGCTGCCTGGGAGAAGCAGTACGCCGAGGCTCACGAGCGCTGGGAGGCGCACAAGAAGCAGATCGAGGAGGCCGAGAAGGCCAACATCGAGGCCGGCGAGGTCAGCAACTACTCCGCCGGTGGCGACGTCGAGACGGGCGAGGGTTCGCTCGCGTCCGACGAGGCCCTGCAGGCCCTGCGCGAGAAGCTGACGGGCGGCGAGTGATCCTCACCCGCTGAACGACCGCACGACGAGACCCCCGGCCGATGGTCGGGGGTCTCGTCTTGTCGGGGCGAGGGCCGGGGTCACCGGACGGGCAGGTCGTGGTCGTCGGCCCGCGACGGCTCGAACGGGTCGCGTGGGCGGCTGCGCGGCCCGGGACGGCTGCCGTAGCCGTCGAGGGAGACGCAGATCGCGAGGGCGATGACGAGGGCGGACAGGGCCAGGAGGATGAGCAACAGGAACATGGCAGAAAGTCTCGTCTCCGTCTGATCCTGCCACCAGTGGCAGAAAAGCCAGTCATCCTCGATAAACCGCCACACCTGTGGCAGGCTGGGTCCATGAAGAAGGTCGCGGTCGTCGTGCAGGACGGGGTCGAGGCGTTCGGCCTCGGAGCCATCTGCGAGGTCTGGAACGAGCCCTACCACCCCGAGGACGACAACCCCGTCTTCGACTTCACGATCTGCACGCCGGAGCCAGGGCGGGTCCGTGGCTCGAGCGTCGACCTGCACGTGGAGGCCTCGCTCGACGCGACCGCCGACGCCGACCTCGTGTGCGTCGCACCGAAGCGCGGCTACCGCCACCACCACCCGGCCGCCGTCGAGGCCGTCCGCGTGGCGGGGGAGCGCGGCGCCTACGTCTCGGCGCACTGCACCGGCGCGTGGCTGCTGGGCGAGGCGGGCCTGCTCGACGGGCGGGAGTGCACGACGCACTGGCGCTACGGCACGGAGCTGCAGGAGGCCTTCCCCACGGCGGTCGTGCGGCCGGAGGTGCTCTACGTCCTCGACGGCAACGTGCTGACCGGGGCCGGCTCTGCCGCCGGCATCGACGCCTCGCTGCACCTCGTGCGGCGGGTGTTCGGGGCGCGCACCGCCGCGACCACCGCACGGCGCATCGTCATGCCGCCGCACCGCACGGGCGGGCAGGCGCAGTTCGTGCGCACCCCGGTCGGCCAGGTCGAGGCCGAGACGTTGTCGCCGGTGCTCGAGTGGGCGCTCGAGCACGTCGACGAGCCGCTGCCCGTCGACCGGCTCGCCGCGGTCGCGCACATGTCGCCGCGCACCTTCGCCCGGCGCTTCCGCGACGAGACCGGCACCACCCCGCTGCAGTGGCTCACCAGCCAGCGCATCGCTCTGGCCGAGCAGCTGCTCGAGGGCTCGACGCTCTCGGTGGAGCAGGTCGCGTCCCGCGTCGGCTTCGGCAACGCCGCCACGCTGCGCCACCACTTCACCCAGGCGCTCGGCACCACGCCCCAGGAGTTCCGCCGCACCTTCGCCTGCGCCGACGCGGGCTGAGCGATCCGTCGCTCGTTGCTGATCCCCATCTGGTGGCACTCACCATGGTTCTTCCTCACTCACCGGCGGGATCAACCGCAGGTGAGTGAGGATTCCCCTCGGGTGATGGGAATCCTGGGACGGTTGCGACGGACGGGGTCGGGGAGCTCAGAGCTCGGTCCGGCGCACCTTGCCGGTGGCGGTGCGGGGGAGGGCGTCGAGGCGCAGGTACTCCTTGGGCCGCTTCGGCGGCGCGAGGCGCTCGAGGGCGCGCGCCCGCAGGGTCTCCTCGTCCGCGTCGCCGACGTAGGCCGCCACCACCCGCTGGCCCCACCGCTCGTCCGGCCGGCCGAACACGGCCACCTCGAGCACGCCGGGCAGGTCCTCCAGCGCCGCCTCGACCTCGGCGGGGTAGACGTTGACGCCACCGCTGATGACGAGGTCGCTGCGACGGGCGTCGAGGTAGACCCAGCCGTCCTCCACGCGGCCCAGGTCGCCGACCGTGAACGCCGGGCCGTCCGGGGTGTCGCGCCAGGCCTGCGCGGTCTTCTCCTCGTCGCGCCAGTAGGTGAAGCGTCCCCAGCGCGGCACGACGCACCACAGCTGGTCCTCGTCGTCGACCGTCACCACCCGGCCGGGCCGGGCTCGGCCGACGCTGCCGGGACGCTCGTGCCACGCGTCACCGCGACAGGCCGTCCACTGTCCCTCCGTCGACCCGTAGAACTCCCACACGGTCCGCTCGCCGAACTGCGCGTGCGCGCGGCGTCGGACGGGCTCGGGGCACGGTGCGCCGGCGTGCGCCACGAGCCGGAACGACGAGAGGTCGGGCTCGTCGCCCGTCTCGTCGAGGTGCTGCTGCAGGCGCTGCAGGTGCGCCGGCACGCAGAACATGGTCGTGGGACGAACCTGCGCGACGGCGTCGACGAAGGCGGCCGCGTCGAAGTGCGGCAGCACCGCGATGCTCCCGCCGGCCAACAGGGTGCCCGTGGCGAAGCGCAGGGGAGCGGAGTGGTAGATCGGCGAGACGACGAGGTCGACGTCGTCGGCCCGGAAGCCCCAGAGCTCGCGCTCCTCGACCACGAGGTCGCGCGCGTCGTCCGGCTCGAGCAGGCCCGACCACACACCCTTCGGTCGACCGGTCGTGCCCGACGTGAAGTGCATGGGCCGGCACAGCGGGTCGGGCGCGAGGTCGACGGGTGGTCCGTCCAGGAGGGCCCGCAGGGCGGCCGAGTCGTCCACGACCAGCGCGGCGTCGAGGTCGCCGAGGACCCGATCGCGCTCCCAGGCGGTCAGGCGCGGGTCCAGCGGCACCGGCACGACGCCCGACCGTGCCGCGCCGAGCACGACGCTCGCGTAGGCCGGCTCCCCGGGGCACAGCAGCACGAGCCATCCACCCGCCCAGTATGCTGCAGGGGTTGGTCGGTCCTGTTCCCCACCACCTGAAGGTGATCGTCTGTGGCTTCCTCGCGCCACAAGCACGCCGTGCCGCGGCGTGCCGGACGCGGGTCGAGCGGACCGCGGACGCCGGGCGGGGCCCGACGCAGCAGCCGTCACGCGGCGCCGTCCTGGCAGCGTCGCGCCGTCACCGTCGTCCTCCCTGCCGTGAGCGTGGTGGCGGTGCTGGGCGCCGCTGTCGCCGTGGTGCAGGCCCAGAGCCCCGACCCTGCGACCACGGCGCCGCGCGCAGCCGCCGCGCCCGTGCAGGACGACGTCATCGCCGAGGCCTTCGAGGAGGCTCCGGAGGTGAACCGCAGCGCAGAGCGTCCCGAGCTGCCCGTGGAGGGCACCGTGCAGGTGGTCGTCAAGGGCCAGCAGGTCGCGCTCGACGACGGCGTCGCCGTGCACGCCGACGCCGACTCCGCGTCGCCGGTGCTGAAGCGGCTCGAGCGCGGGCAGAAGATCGACGTCACGGGCCGGACCCGCGACGGCTGGACCGAGGTGGTCCTCGCCGACCTGCCCCGCTGGGTGCCGTCGCGGCAGGTCGCCGACGACCTCCCGCTCGGCACGCAACCCTGCAACAAGATGTCGGAGGCCGGTCTGCAGCCCGACACCGTCAAGGTGTTCCGGGCCGTGTGCGAGCGCTTCCCCCAGGTCGGCGAGTACGGCGGCATCGCCGGACGTGGTGAGCACGCGACCGGTCAGGCGCTCGACATCATGGTGCGCGGCTCGCTCGGCGACGAGATCGCCGCCTTCCTGCAGGAGCACCGCAGCGAGCTCGGCATCGAGTACCTGATCTGGGAGCAGCGCATCTGGCGGCCCGCCACCTCGGCCAGCTGGCGGCCCATGAGCGACCGCGGTGGCGACACCGCCAACCACGTCGACCACGTGCACGTGACCACCTACGGCAGCGCGGCGACGGGCTGACATGACCCTGCACGTCGGCCTCACGGGCGGCATCGGCTCCGGCAAGAGCACCGTCAGCGCGCGGCTCGCCGAGCTCGGCGCGGTCGTCGTCGACTACGACCTGCTCGCGCGCGAGGCCGTCGAGCCCGGCACCCGCGGGCTGGCAGCGATCCGCGAACGGTTCGGCGACGCCGTGGTCGCCGCCGACGGATCGCTCGACCGCCCGGCCCTCGGTGCCGTCGTCTTCGCCGACGAGGCCGCCCGACGCGACCTCGAGGCCATCACCCACCCCGCGATCCGCGAGCTCGCCGCGGCCCGGGTCGCCGCGGCGCCCGATGACGCCGTCGTCGTGCACGACCACCCGCTGCTCGTGGAGATGGGCATGGCCGCCGCGTGCGACGTCGTCGTGGTGGTCGACCTGCCCCCCGAGCTGCAGGTGCGAAGGCTCGTCGAGCAGCGCGGCATGGCCGAGGACGACGCCCGCGCCCGCCTGGCCGCCCAGACGAGCCGTGAGCGGCGGCTCGAGGCGGCCGACGAGGTGCTCGACAACCAGGGCAGCCGCGAGGACCTCCTCGCGGCGGTCGACGCCCTCTGGGCGCGCCTCACGTCCGACCGCTGAGCAGCGCGTCGGCGCTGGACAGGACGAGGCTCTGGGCACGACGAAGCCGCCCTGTCGGGGGTGGCAGGGCGGCTTCGGGCTGGCGGTCCGAGGGGGTGTCAGGCCGCCAGGTCGGGGTCGGCGATCTTGCGCAGCGTGACGAGCGCCTGGCGCTCGAGCTGGCGCACGCGCTCGGCGGAGATGCCGTGGCGCTTGCCGATGTCGGCGAGCTTCTGCTGACGACCGTCGAGCAGGCCGTAGCGGGCCCGCACGATGTCGGCCTCGCGGGCTCCCAGGTGGTCGATCAGCGAGCTGATCAGGTGCTTGGTCTCGTCGTCCAGGACCGCCAGGTCGGGGCCAGGCTGGGTCTCGCGGGCGATGAGGTCACCGAGCGAGGTGTCGCCGTCCTCGTCGACCGGGGTGTCCAGGCTGACGTGGTCGCGACCCCAGGACAGCAGGTCGATGACGCGGTCGACGTCCATGCCGAGCTCGTCGGCGATCTCCTGCGGCTCGGGGTCGTAGCCGAGCGTGCGCTCGAGCGTCCGGCGTGCCGCCGTGACCTGGTTCAGCTCCTCCACCACGTGCACGGGCAGCCGCACGACGCGCGCCTGCTGCGCGATGCCGCGGGTGATCGCCTGACGCACCCACCAGGTGGCGTAGGTGGAGAACTTGAAGCCCTTCGCGTAGTCGAACTTCTCGACGGCGCGGATCAGGCCGGTGTTGCCCTCCTGCACCAGGTCGAGCATCGGCATCGCGGAGCGGCCGTACTTGCGCGCGATCGAGACGACCAGGCGCAGGTTGGCGTTGATGAACTCCTGCTGGGCGCGCTCGCCCTCGGCCGCGATGAACTCGAGCTCTTCGCGGGTGGCCCGCTTGGGTGCGCCGCCCTTCGCGCGGCCGATGCGTCCTTCGTCGAGCAGGTGCTGGGCGTAGAGGCCCGCCTCGATGCTGCGGCTGAGCTCGACCTCGCGGGCGGCGTCCAGCAGCGGCGTCCGGGCGATCTCGGCCAGGTACATGCCGACGCTGTCCTTGCCCTCGGCGCTCTCGTGCCTCGTTGACGTCATGTGAATACGCCTCCCATCGTGTCTGTACCAGTGCAACGCACCGGACACACCGGGGATTCCACTCTCAGCCTCTTCTTGGCAGGTGTTCGCCGGGGTCTCAGGCCCATCTCCGGACCGCCCGCAGGAGGGTCACGGAAGGGTCCGGCGCGCCGCGGACGGGTGCGCACGGTCTCACACCGCGAGCCTGTTCCCCTCAAGTGGGACGAGGGACTAGGTTGTTCCCGTTCTTCATCCTTTTCTCAGCAACGGAAGGTTCCCCATGGCAGCCGACTTCAAGGCGCTCTCCAAGTTCGACCAGGGTGCCCTGGTCGCGGGCGCTGTCGCGATCCTGTTCTCGTTCTTCGACGCCTTCGTCACGGCCTCGGTCAAGGGCAGCGGCGACTTCGCCGTCAACACCTCGGCCGGCCGCAACGCCTGGTACAGCTTCGCGACCCTGGGCATCCTGCTCGTCATCGTCGCGGTCGCCGTCGTCGCGGTGAAGGCCTTCGCCGCGCAGAACCTCCCCGACGGCGTCCCGTGGCGCCTGGTGGCGCTCGCGACGGCCGCGCTCGGCACGATCCTGCTCGTCCTGCGTCCGCTCACCGAGGGCGGCGACGTCCCGTCCGGCATGGGCGTCGACGTGAGCGTCGGCCCGGGCTGGTCCGGCTACATCGTCTGGATCGCCGCGATCGCGCTGACCGTCTTCACGGCACTGTCGTTCAAGGACTCCGGCGAGAAGCTGCCCGAGGTCAACAAGAAGTCCGACCCGCCCGCCGCCTCCTGAGCGCAGCGGTCAGGCGGTGAACGGCGGTCGGTCGTCGAGCGCGACCGACCGCCGTCCCGCCCACCTCCACAGGCGCGCGGTGACGTCGCGGTCCTCGTCGGTGACGAGGTTGCCCATCACCCGCAGCGCCACGGTCATCAGGGTCTGCGAGCGCATGCCGAGCGGTCCGAACGTCGGCAGCAGCCGCGGCACCGTGAGCAGCCCGGCCAGACGACGCGCGATCGAGAACGCCTCGCCGTAGTGGCCGGTCAGCAGCTGGGGCCACGCCTCGGCGACGTCGGTGCGTGAGGCGAGGAGCTCCGCGCCGACGCGTCCCGTCTCCAGGCCGTAGTCGATGCCCTCGCCGTTCAACGGGTTGACGCACCCCGCCGCGTCCCCGACGAGGATCCAGTTGGGTCCGGCGACACCCGACACCGCACCACCCATCGGCAGCAGGGCCGACGTCGGCAGACGCAGGTCGGGCCCGAGCTCCCACTCCTCGCGCCGCAGCTCGGCGTAGTACTCCATGAGCGGACGGATCTGCAGCGCCGCCGGCCGCTTGGCCGTGGCCAGCGCGCCGACGCCGAGGTTGACCTCTCCGCCCTCGCCGGCCGTGCCGAGGGGGAAGATCCAGCCGTATCCGGGCAGCAGAGCGCCCTTGTCCTTCGCCGCCCGTGGCCCGGCACCCCCGCCGGGCGCCGCCCTCAGCTCCAGGTGGGAGGAGATCCACGGGTCGTCGAAGCGCCCGGACTTGACGTAGGAGCGGCCGGCGACCCCGTAGGCGGTGTCGCGATGCCACTCCCGCCCGAGGACCTTGCCGAGCGGCGACCGCACACCGTCGGCGACCACGAGTCGTTCGCAACGCACGACGTGCCGCTGCTTCTCGGGACCGACGACGAACACGACGGCGCTGACCCGGCCGGAGCCGTCGCGCTCGACGTCGACCGCCCGCGCGCGGTCCAGCGGCTGCGCACCGTCGGCGAGCGCGACGTCGCGGATGCGCGCGTCGAGCTGCGTGCGGGGCACCGCCGAACCGTGGTCGGGCAGCGAGCCGCCGGGCCAGGGGAGCAGGAGCTCCTGGCCGAAGCCCGCGGCGCGCAGGCCACGGTTCGTGCCGAACGAGCGGGTCCAGTCGCCGAGGCCGAGGCGGTCGAGCTCGGCGACGGCGCGAGGGGTCAGGCCGTCGCCGCACGTCTTGTCGCGCGGGAACGCCGCCGCGTCGGCCAGCAGCACGTCCGCACCCGCCCGGGCCGACCAGGCTGCCGCGGCAGCGCCGGCGGGCCCGGCACCCACCACGAGGACGTCGGTGCGGTCGGGCAGGCTCATGGGGCGATCATCCCATCCCGTGCCAGGATGTCGCTCATGACCTCGTCGTCCTCCGCGCCCTCGCAGGCACCGGGCCAGGAGGTCCGGTTCGCGTCCTCGGGCTCGTCGGCCTACGCCGTCGTGCTCGCGCTGTTCGCCACCATCGTGGTCGTCTCGAACGTGGTGGCCACCAAGCCGATCGAGGTCGGCTCCGGCTCGCTCACGCTCGGGCCCGTGCAGCTGTGGCCGCTCATCATCGACGGGGGAGCGGTGCTCTTCCCCCTCGCGTACGTGCTGGGCGACGTGATCTCGGAGGTCTACGGCTTCCGCGCGGCACGTCGGGCCGTGCTCACCGGCTTCGCCTGCGCCCTGCTGGCCGTCCTGACGTTCACCGTGGTCGCCCGTATCCCGGGCGCCTCGTTCTACGGCAACGACGAGGCCTTCTCGACCGTCCTGGGCCCGGTGGCGCAGATCGTGCTGGCGAGCGTCGCCGGCTACGTGTGCGGGCAGCTGACCAACGCCTGGGTGCTCACCCGGATGAAGGCGCGGACGGCCGAGCGCGCGCTGGTGGCGCGGCTCGCGTCGTCGACCGGTCTCGGCGAGCTCGTCGACACCTTCCTGTTCTGCGCGATCGCGGCGAGCGCCATCGGCATCACGGGCACGGGCGGGTTCCTCAACTACTTCGTGGTCGGGGTGCTGTTCAAGGTGGCGGTGGAGCTGCTCGTCATGCCGGTGACGGTGCTCGTGATCGCGCGGCTCAAGGCCGCCGAGCCCACGTACTGAGCCCTGCGGCGCGGTCCGGCGCTCGCCTCAGCGGGAGGAGCGGATCCGGCCCATCGTCTCGGCGCGCAGCTCGTCGAACGTGCCGTCCTCGAGGGCGGCCCTCATGCGGTCGACCAGGCGCACCACGTAGCGCTCGTTGTGGATCGTGGTCAGGGTCGCGGCGAGGTACTCCTTGGCCTTGAACAGGTGGTGCAGGTAGGCGCGCGTGTAGTGCGCGCAGGTGTAGCAGTCGCAGTCGTCCTCGATCGGCTCGAAGCGGCGGCGCGACCGGGCGACGAGCAGGTTCTCGCGTCCGTCGGCGGTGTACACGCGCGAGGAGCGCGCCACCCGCGACGGGCCGACGCAGTCGAACGTGTCGGCACCCGCCTCGACCGCGGCGAACAGGTCGTCGGGCTCGCCGATGCCGAGCAGGTGACGGGGCTTGTCGTCGGGGAGCTCGTCGGTGACCCAGCCGACGATGGTCGCCAGGTTCTCCTTCTCGATGGCGCCGCCGATGCCGAACCCGTCGAAGCGCGTGCCGTCGACCTCGAGCTCGGCCAGGTGCCGTGCGGCGCGACGGCGCAGGTCCTCGTGCTGGGCGCCCTGCACCACCCCGAACAGGGCAGGTCCAGCGGGCCCGGCGGGGGTGCCGGGCTGGGGGCGGCGAGCGGGCCCGGTGGGGGTGCCGGCGAGGGTGCCGGGCTGGGGGCGGCGAAGAGAAGAGAGGCGGCGGTGCTCGGCGAGGCAGCGCGCGGCCCACGCCTCGGTGCGGGCCAGCGACTCCTCCTGGTAGGCGCGGCTGTCCAGGAGGGTGGTCAGCTCGTCGAACGCGAAGATGACGTCGGCGCCCAGGCGGTGCTGGATGCCCATGGACACCTCGGGGGTGAACCGGTGGGTCGAGCCGTCGAGGTGGCTGCGGAAGGTGACGCCGTCGTCGTCGACGTGCGCCAGGCGGTCCTTGTCGGTGGCGATGACGTCGGCGGCCTCGGACGTGGAGTCCATCGACAGCGTCTTGCGGAACCCGGCGCCGAGGCTCATGACCTGGAAGCCGCCGGAGTCGGTGAAGGTCGGGCCGGACCAGCCCATGAACCGGCCGAGCCCGCCGGCCTCCTCCACGACGTCGTCGCCGGGCTGGAGGTACAGGTGGTAGGCGTTGGCGAGCAGGGCCTGCGCGCCGAGCTCGGCCATCGCCTCCGGCAGCACCGCCTTGACGGTGGCCTTGGTGCCGACGGGGACGAAGGCGGGCGTGCGGATCGTGCCGTGCGCGGTGGTGAGCGTGCCGGTGCGGCCGGCGCGGTCCCCGAGGCGGGCGCCGACCTCGAAGAGCGGCGGGGTCGTGGTGGGCGAGTCGGTCACGGGCTCATCCAAGCAGGCGACGGGCCCTGCGTCAGCGCAGGGCGGTGAGGTCACGCAGCAGCGTCCAGGCGGGGACGAGGGCGCCGAGGGTGAGCAGCACGAAGCCCGCGTTCCAGGCCGCGGCGGGCAGGGGCGTGAGCCGGGCGAGCACGTCGGCGTCGCTCGTGCGCGACCGCGACCTGCGCCGCGACGACCACAGCTCGACCGTGGTGCGCGGTCCGCCGACCAGCAGGAACGTGGAGAGCGCGACGGCGGCGAACCCCTGCGCCGACGGGTCGGTGCGCCACACCAGCAGCGCGACGCCGGCTCCGGCGAGTCCCACCACGAGGAGACCGAACACGTTGCGGATGAACACGAGCATGCCGGCGACGACAGCGAGCGCGGTCCACAGGGCCCAGGCGGTGCGATCGAGCGACACGAGCGCGAGCAGCCCGAGGCCGAGGGCGCTCGGTGCGAGGTAGCCCGCGGCGGCGGTGGCCGCCATGCCGGGGCCGGTGGGCCGGCCCACCGAGGTGGTCAGCCCCGAGGTGTCGCGGTGCAGGCGGACCCCGTTCAGGCGCCGACCGGTCAGCACGGCGACCAGCGCGTGGCCCGCCTCGTGCACGAGGGTGACGACGTGCCGGCCGGCCCCCCATCCCCACGGCAGCAGCGCCAAGGCGGCGCCGACCGCCGCGGGGACGTAGGGGCTCATCGGGCGGCTCCGGCCGGACCGGGGCTCAGACGACCGGTCGGTCGACGAGCTGCACGCGCGAGGCGTCGCGGGCCGACTCGCCCATGGCGGCCGCCATGCGGTGCATGAGCGCACCCTCGCGGTGACGGCTCTGCCGGTCGAGCGTCAGGCCGAGCGCGGTGTGCGCCCAGCCGCTCGTGGGCTCCAGCTCGACGAGCCGACGGAACGCCTCCTCCGCAGGCCGCAGCTGGGCGGCCGCGAAGTGGGCACGAGCGAGCAGCTCCCACGCCGACGCGTTGTCGGGGGAGTCCTCGACGACCCGCCGCAGGACGCGCGCGGCGTCGCGGGGGTAGCGCGACTCCAGCAGCTCCTCGCCGAGGCGGAAGGCGTCGAAGACGTCCATCGCCGCGATCTGGTCGTCGGAGATGTTCGGGGTCAGGTAGATGGTCATGGGGCTCCTCCTCCCGGGGCGTGCTGGTCGGGCTCGTCAACGGCGTCGTCGTCCGGTTCATTCCCGCGCTCACGGGGCCGGCGCGGGGTCCTGCTGGT